>JAUNFH010000015.1:1961-13238 GCA_030525185.1 Clostridia bacterium | reverse complement strand
GCTTATTGTGATGTTTTTGTTGACTGCGGCTTTGTTCGTCGGAATGAGAGAAGTTTGGGTTTCGACAACATAGGGAATAATTGCCTGGCCGCCGTTTGCGATTGCACCGGCAATCATCAGCATGTGACAGGGATTTGCGAGGGTTGTATATTGTCCGATGCCTGCCCAACCGAGATCAAGCTTTGTTGCTTTTGAAATGTCAAAATAGCTTTTTGCCGTGTTTGAACCGCTGACTTTGACGGACGTTCCGAAACCGAGTTGTTTTGCCGTCTCGGTCATTTTTTCAATTCCGAGCTTGTTCGCAAGATAGGCAAAAGCGCTGTTGCAGGAAACGTTGAGCGCACGTTCAAAACTGATTTTTCCGTGAACCCCGTTGCAGATGACGTATTGATTTTTTCCGCACTTATATTTTCCCGTGCAGTTGAATGTCATTTTACCAAGGTTCGGAAGATTGTCAATCGCACAGATTGATGTGATGACTTTGAACGTTGAGCCGGGGGTGAAAACGCCGGAAAGGAAGCGGTTGAGGTATATTCCGTCGTATTTTCCGCTTGTGTCGGTGTCGATGTCCGTCGGCTTGTTTTCCGGGTCATAAGTCGGAGCGGAAACCATGCAAACCGTTTCACCGGTTTTGTAGTTATAGGCGCAGATTGTTCCTTTGTTCCCGCCGAGGGCTTCATAGGCTACTTTTGAAACTTCCGCGTCAATTGTGAGTTTCAGGTCATTGCCCTTGTTGTTTTTAACGGCTTTGTAAACGCCGTCAACAAAGTTATAACCGATGAGATGGGAACGGTAGATGTTTTGAACTCCGGTTGAAATATACCCCTGGGAATCGCCGACAACGTGGAGCGTTGAAAGGCGGGTTTCGTAGTCGTCGCTGTATGTTCTTGTTCCGTCCTTCGTTTGAACAAGAACTTCGCCGTCCCGGTCATAGATTGTTCCGGCTGTTGAAAGCTGGCGGTATTTATAGATGTGCTCATTGAGTCTGCTTGACGCCCAATCGTCGGCGTTCGTAATGAAGGAATACGCCATGAAGCCGAGTCCGACAAAGAAAGCGGCAATGAGCGCAAATAAAACATAGGCGCGTTTTGTTGTGTTTTTCATTTCCGAGCCTCCTTTAAGCCGTTTTGAAAACTTTCGGATATGTTCTGACGTCGGCGGCTTTGATGAACGCAAAAAGCGCCCAAGAGCAAATCATGCTTGAACCGCCCTGACTGACGAAGGGGAGTGTGACCCCCGTCAGCGGAAGAATGTCGGTGATTCCGAAAATGTTGAGACAGGTTTGGAAAAGAAGCATTGCCGCCGCCGAGCAGGCCGCAATCGAATAAAACGTTGACGGTGCGCTGCGTGAGGTTTTGATTGCGTAAATCGTGATGATTGCAAAGGCAATTACAATCGCAAACGCAACGAGAATTCCGTATTCTTCGCAGACCATTCCGAAAATGAGGTCGGTTGTCGAAGCGGCAATATAGCGAAGTCTTCCGTTTCCGACGCCGAGTCCTTTGAGACCGCCGGAAACCGAGTATATCAGCGTTCTTACCTGCTGATAGCCCGATGTGTCGTAGTTGTCCCAAACGTGGCGATAGACCGCAAAACGCTGGGCAACATAGGGTTTGAAGTAAATTATGAGTACCGCACCGAGAAGCGCTCCGGCGCAGATGAAAAGCAGTGAACGAATGTCTCCCGAACGCATGAACGCAATGACGAGAAACGTGAAAAAGAAGATGAGCGCCGTTCCGAAGTCTTTCATCAGGAAAAGAACGCCGATGCAACTTATCGCAAAGGCAATGTAAAGATAGATATTCTTGCTTGTGAGAAGTTTATCGAGCGAAGCCGCACCGACGAAAATGAAAGCGATTTTCACAAACTCCGACGGCTGAAGCGAAATTTTTCCGCCGCCGAAAACAAGCCAGTTATACGCGCCGTTGATTGGACCGACGACAACGCGTATGAACACGAACGAACCGGCAAGAAAGCAGAGCGCAAAAACCGCAAGCGGCATACGGACGGACATGACACGTTTGACGTCCTGTAAAAACCAGAGAAGGGCGTCATAAACGATGATTCCGAGAATTACGGCGGCGAGCTGTTTTATGTGGCTCGATTTTGAAACGCTCGCGGTCAGCGTCATTCCGATTCCGGAAAGGAAGAACGCAATGAATTCAAGCTCAAAATTGACTTTTTTGAAGGCAAAGTGCATAACCGCAACGTATAACCATTCAAAAACGGTGAAGCCCAAAAAGCAGAGCGCATTGACCGAATAAAATTTTCCTCCTTCAAAAACAACGGGAAGGGCGGAAAAGAACTGAAAAATGCTGAGCATGAGAAGGATGAAGCCTCGGTCAACGTAGCGATATTTCCTTCTTCTTTTGTCCTCACGGGCAAGATTCGCCTCTTTTTTCATCTTGGTTCTTCACCTCCTTAATTTATACCCTTTTTGCAGGAATAGAAAAGTTTTTCGTCTGCAAGGGTAATTACGTCGCCGTCAAAAAGAAGTTGCGGTTCGGTGACGCGGTTTCCGGAAAGGTAAGTTCCGGCGGCGGAGCCGCAGTCCTCAATTGCCCAACCGTCCTCATAAAGAATGAGCATTGCGTGTTTTCTTGAAACATTCGGTGAAGAAAGTTCAATGTCCGCTCCGCGTCCGCGGCCGATGACAACGCGGTTTCCGGAAAGGACGAAGGTTTCGCCCGTTTTTCGGTTATAAAGCGTCGGGCGGAGAATTGTGTATTTTTTCTCCTGCGGTGAAGAGGAGCGGTTCGGTGTGCTCACAATTTGATTTCCTTCGTGAGAGCGGTCAACACGGTTTGAGTAAACGTCCTTTTTGTCTTCCTCTGAAGGCATCTGAGTGAAGATGTTATCCTGCTTCTTTTCAAAATGGAGCGTCGGACGGTGGTCGTCGTCATAATAATTCGTGCTGTATGTTGCGCCGCTTTGAGACGAAAGGTCATAGCCGTCAACGTTATATGTTCCTTTTTCGCCGTCAAAATAAAGATTCGCCTGAGCGCCTTGCGGCGGAGTTTTTTGAACGGGTCTTTGAATTTGCGGTGCGGGACGTTCGGCATAGGTAATCGGCGGTTTTTGATTTTTGAGTTTTCCTTTTTTCTTTCCGACGAGCTGAACGGGGTCGTCCGCAATTTCAAAGCGGTACTGCGCGTTCCCGAACGTGAGGGTGTCGCCGCCTGAAATCATCGCTTTTTTGTCGATTTTTTCTCCGTTGACAAGAATACCCGATTTTGAAAGAAGGTCATAGATATACCAACCGTCGATTCTTCGGCTGATAACCGCCTGAAAGCGTGAAACGGTGTCGTATCCGATGACAATGTCGCAGGAATTACTGCGACCGATTGACGTTTCCCACATGTTGAGCGGATATCTTTCCGAGTCAACCGCGTCGATGATATAGCCGTAGGTTTTCTCTTTCGGGTGGCCGAAAAGGAGGGAAAGCATACATTTTATAAGAATGACAAAAGTCAGAAACGGCAAAAGATAGCGTGAAATTCCGATTACAAGATCCATATTTTCCTCCGTTTGTTATCACATGAAAAATTCGCAACTGCTCGTTTTTGAAATTATACCACATTTTTTATTTTGGTTCAGCATTTTTTAAATAAAAGTTGAAAAAAAGTGTGAACAGTTATATAATAAAAAATGACTAAAGCTTGAAAGGCAGTTTTAAAGATGAAGAAAATTGAAATGATCGTTCCCTGCTATAATGAGAGTGATGTTCTCGAAATGTTTTATAAAGAGGTCACTCCCGTAATGCAGTCGCTTGAAGGACTTGATTACTACTTCATTTTTGTCAACGACGGAAGCAAAGACAACACGCTTGAAATTCTCAAGTCCTTTGCCGAAAAGGACAGCCACGTCAAATATATCTCCTTTTCAAGGAACTTCGGAAAAGAAAGCGCAATGCTCGCCGGACTCAAAAACAGCACTGCGGACCTCGTCGGAATTCTTGACGCGGACCTTCAGCACAGCCCGACGCTTATTCCCGAAATGGTGAAGGCCGTCACCGAGGAAGGCTATGACGTTGCGGCGGCGAAAAGAAGCGACAGAAAGGGCGAAAGCGGTTTCAAAAGCTTTCTTTCAAACGCTTTTTACAAGGTTGCAAACAAGATGACCGAAGTTTCGATTGATCCGGGCGCCCAGGATTTCAGAATCATGAAGCGGAAGGTTGTTCTTTCAATCGTTTCAATTGCGGAACACAACCGTTTCACAAAGGGAATTTTCAGCTTCGTCGGGTTCAACACAAAGTGGTTCGCCCATGAAAACCGTGAGCGCGCCGCGGGCGAAACGAAGTGGAGCCTTTTCAAACTTCTCAGATATGCGCTTGACGGAATACTCGGTTTTTCAAACGTTCCGCTCAGATTTTCTTTTTGGTCCGGTGCGCTGTTTTTCGCCTTCGGTTTCATTTACGGCTTGATTTTTGTAATCCGCCGCCTTATTGAACACGGAAGACTGATTTCCGTCAATATCATGATTGCGATGCTTTTCGTAATCGGCGGGCTTGTTCTTATTTGCCTCGGAATCATCGGAGAATATCTTGCGAGAATTTACACCGAGGTTAAAAACCGCCCGAATTACATTATCGACGAAACGAATATAAACGAGTAAATTTGAAACTCGGCATGATTTTCGGCTCTTCACGAAAGTGAAGAGCTTTTTTGTGAAGTTTCGCTGATGTGAAACTTCAAGTATATAAAAACAATTTTTGATTCAATTGAAAAAGCTGCAATTCACGCAACACCGTCTTTTGACGGTATCGGTGAATTGCAGCTCCTTTTTTGATTTTACTGTTTTGACCGGGTGACGCGGTTTATTTTTTGAAACGGCTTATTCGATGAAGAAAGCAGAAAAACTTTTCTCTCGGACCGTCTCCGTGGTCAAGTTCTCCGCCGCAACCGCAGCGAGAGTCCGGAAGGTCGTCAATGTATCTTCGTGTGTAAGTTTTATAGTGCGCCGTGTCGTTTTCGTCGAGTTCGATTACGCGGCAACCTCTGACTTTTCCGTTGCCGTAAGAATTAAACGTCATTCCGGCAGTCTGAATCAAATCAATTCCTCTGACGTTTCCGATGAATGAGTTGTTGTGGTCGTGGCCGAAAACCGCCCCGATAACCGAGCCGGATTCACAAAAAGCGTCAAGTTCTCCGTCTTCGACGTACGGAGGGCAGGGGAGTTCAAGAAGCGTTCCGCTTGCTTTTTCGTTCAGTTCAAGATTATAACGTTTTTCGTTAACTTTGAATTTTCCGTTCGGTTTTTCTTTGAGAAGTTCAAAAACTTCGGGAACGATCATGTGCTGAAAAACGAGGGAATGAACCGACTTTCCGGCTTCGTTTTTGAGCTTTTCGTTTTCGGCCTTGAACCAAAGAAGCTGGTCTTCGTGAACGATATCGTAAAGACTTTCCTCATTTTTGTAATACATATTTGAATCAATCAGCCAAAGGGCGAAGGCGGTTTCCTTTTTGTCCGACGAGCTGATTTTGAGAACGCAGTTTCCGACTCCCGTGATTGAGTCGTCTGCGTTATAAGTCAGGCATTTTCCGAGCTTTGAAAACGATGAGAGCATATATTCCTTTGAAACGCCGTATTCCGCGTCATGATTCCCGAAGCAGAAGCAATACGGAACACCTCTGAGAACAAGCGGATTCAAGAGCAGCCTTGCGCCTTTCTCAAACTTTTCTTCGCTGTTGCAAACAACGTTGTCGCCGAGAAAAACAACCAGGTCGGGTCTTTCCGCGTCAAGAAGAAAGTTGATATATTTAATCATTCTCAGGTTCGGTTTTTCATTGTCCTGACAATCGGCAAGAACGAGAATTTTGAATTTTCCGTTTGGGTCAAAGGAAAGTTCATCTTTCGGATAGGTTTCGGTTTTCATTTTCAGTTCCTTTCAAGGTATGCTTTGAGCTTTAAAAGGTTGTCCGTCATGTCTTTTATACCAAGAAAATAAAGCTCGCCAAGTTTTTCCATGTTGCTTTCAACGGCGGAAACTTCAACTTTTTTCGACGGCGCAATAACAAAAATGCGCCCCTCTTTTGAAAGTTTATCAATTTTTTCACATTCTGAAAGATATGCTTTGTTGCTTTCTTCAAGTGCTTTTGAAAACTGCGGATATTTTTTGTAAAGAGCCGCGGCTTTCATTTTTTTGCCGCTGCACACAAATTCCGGCTCGCGGGTTTTAACAACAACGATTTTTTTATAGCCTTCATCAAGCGCCCAATCAATCGGAAGTTTGCAGCTGCAACCACCGTCAAAATATTCTTCGCCCTCAACGGTGACGGGCTTTGAAACAAACGGCATTGTTGCCGACGCTTGAATTGCCTTTGCCATTTCGGAACATTTTCCCTTTTCGAGATAAACAGTTTTTCCGTTTTTAAGCGCTGTGACAGCAGCAATGAAGCGTTGACTCGGGTTATAAAACCGAGTCTTGTCAATCGGTTCAAGTTTTTCAAACTCATCAAAAAGATATTCAATGCGAATAAGGCTTTGACTTTTTTTAACGGCATTCAGTCCGACATAGTTTGAATCATGGCGATGACCGAGATTAGCTCTTGCGGACCGTCCGATTTGCCCGGATACATAATTCATTCCGCCCAGTGCTCCGGCGCTTACGCCTATTACACATTCAAAATTCAGATCGTTTTCCATCAAGGCGTCAAGAACACCTTGAGTATAAAGTCCTCGAAACGCGCCGCCTTCAAGAACAAGGCAACCGTTTGAAAAATTCAGTGAAGCGTTTCCTTTCGGAATTTCAAGATATCTTGAAAAAACTTTCCCGCGCAATTTTATCACCTGATTCATTCAACAATTTCCGTGCCGTTCTTAACGGCATCGCAAAGAAAGACCTGCTCAAACTTTTTCTTGAGCGAATCGTAACATTTTTCGGCATCCGCCGCATTCTTGAAAACGCCGAAAACCGAAGGCCCGCTTCCGCTCATGCAACAACAGCAGGCGCCGTGTTTTCTCATTTCCGCCTTTATAATGATTCTTTCGGGAACGTCGATGAATTGTTCAAAAACGTTTTCGACCCGGCTGTAAACCCCGTCAAAATCGCCGTTCATGACGGAAAAGAGTATTCCGTCGCGGTCAATGTGGCGGACTCTTTCGGCGGTGTCAAAAGCTTTGTAAGCTTCTCCTGTTGAAACGGACATTTTCGGTTTTACGATTATAATTTTTCCGAGATTTAAGTCCGGAAGATATGAAAGAACGGTTCCTGTATATTGAGCGAGCATTGTTCCGCCGAGGGCGCAGAACGGAACGTCCGAGCCAACCTTTGCGCCGATTTTAATGATTTCTCTGTCACCGAGAGAAGGCAGAAAAAGCGTTTTGAGAGCAATGATTGTTCCGGCGGCGTCCGCACTTCCGCCCGCAAGGCCGGCCGCATGAGGAATACGTTTTTCAATGTTAATCGCCACACCGGGATTTTCAATTTTCGTTTCATCGAAAAAGGCTTTTGCGGCTTTATATGCAATGTTTTTTTCTCCCGTCGGAATTGCGGGATTGTCGCAGTTTATTTCAATCTTTCCGCTTTCGGTTGTTTCAACCGAAACGGTGTCAAAAAGGCTCACCGACTGCATCAGCATGAAAAGGTCGTGAAAACCGTTCGGTAATGTTTTGAGAATATCGAGCATAAGATTGATTTTTGCAAAGGCTTTGACAGTAACTTTCATCGGTGTTCCTTTCATAAATAAATCTGTTATTTGTTATCTGAAATCTTAAAAATGATTGCACATAACAAACAGCAGATAAATTTTTAATAACGGGCGGCTGCGTGAGCCGCCCGTTAAGGTTTTTTGATTATTCGCCGATTTCGGCGTTGGCGGTTGCGTGCTGTCTCTTTTCAACGAGAGAAGCAAGAATCTTTTTGTTGTCTTCGTTGGTGAGCGGATATTTTTTCATCGGAATGATTGAAAGAAGAAGTCCGATCGCCGGCGGAATTGCACAAAGGAAGAACATCATCATTGCGTACTGCGGGAAATCGTCTTTGAACGATGCGCCGGCATCAAGAGCTGCGTTGCAGGCGGCAACTTTGTCGCCGGAGAAGCCGATGATTGCAAAAGCAATACCCTGAATGATTGAAGCAATACCCGAAGAAAGCTTTGTTGCAAACGACTGGCCTGAGAAGAAAACGCCGTCCGGACGGATTCCGTGGTGATATTCTTCGTAGTCAACCGCGTCGGCAATGAGGATTGACTGCATAACGTTGAGAGCACCCATTCCTGCACCTGCACCGCCGAAGAGGATGAAGTTGACAACAACCCAAAGCGGCTTGTCAAGGTCCGTCGGAGCGATGAGATAAACGACGAAGATGAGGGCAAACGCAACTGCGCTGACTGCGGTTGAAACGTTATAAACGGTTTTCTTTTCAAACTTTTCGCAAAGTTTCGGGGCGAGGGCGCTCATTGCAAACTGGGCAATGAAGATTGCGCCGCCGAGAACGATAAGATAAAGGGTGTAGTCCTTATGTCCGAAGTTTCCGAAGTAGTAATTGAGAAGGGTCATCGCAACGCTCATGAGAAGCTGAATCGGGCTTCTGATAACGCTTGAAATGAGAACTTTTCTGAACGGTTCGTTGCTCCACATGAGCTTGAAGTTGTCTTTGATTGAGTTTTGCTGCTCGGTTTGGGCAACGCGTTCTCTTGTGAAAATTCCGACGAGCTGGAAGAGCGCGCAACCGACAAAGGCAAAAACGGCGGCAATAATGATAAAGCCGTACTGCATTGCGGATTCGGAATTTCCGACCTTCGGCGTGAGGGCATTTCCGACGCTTTGCGAAATCTGAATGATGCAAAGAAGAACAACGCCTGCGCCTACGCCGCCTGCGATACGCGCAAGGGCAAGAATGCTTGAACGGTCTTTTTCGTCGTCGGTCATGAGCGAGGTGATTCCCCAAAGAGGAATGTCGCCGACGGTGTAAGCCATACCCCAAAGGATATATGAAATTGCCGCCCAGACGATGATGAGCACATTGGTTGCGGTTGAGTTCGCTTCGGAATATCTTCCGTTGACGAAGCAAAGAACCGTGATGACAAAAATAACCGCCGGGCAGAAAAGAAGATACGGGCGGCATTTGCCCCACTTTGTGTGTGTTTTGTCAACGAAGGTTCCCATCATGGGGTCGTTGATTGCGTCCCAAACTCTTGCAATAGCCATGAAAATACTGATTGCCATTGCGGGAAGGAAGATGACGCTTTGATAGTAGAAATAAAGACCGGTACCGATAATGTTGTAGATCATGTTCTGACCTGCCATACCGATAAGGTACATATTCCGTTCCTTTTTGGTATAGGTGTTTTTGTAAATGGGGGTTGACATTTGATCACTCCTGACCCGGTTCAAACGCTTTGAACCGATTAATATATCAATTATAAACCCTCTTTCGGTGACCGTCAACCCGACGATTTTTTTTTGTAGGAAGTTACAAAAAACGCCCCCTTTTTTTGTAAGGGGCGAATATGGATTTTTAATTATTTCAGCTTTTCAAGGACGGAAAGGAGAAGTTTGAACGTTCTTTCCGCGCTCTTTTTTGAAAGGCGCTCGTCCGCCGAGTGAGCGCCGAAAATGTCCGGCCCGAATGAAACGCAGTCAAGACCTTCGATTTTTCCGGAAAGAATTCCGCATTCAAGTCCCGCGTGGATTGCGCTGACTGTCATTTCCTTTTTGTATTGCTCTTTATAAGCTTCGCAGAAAACTTTCTGAAGGACGCTGTTTTCAAAAAATTCCCAGGCGGGGTAGCCGGAATGGAAAGCCGCCTTTGCGCCGAGCTTTTGTGCAAGAGAGGAAAGGTTCTTTTCAAGTTCTTTTCTTTCCTCGTTGACCGAGGAGCGAAGGGCGTGACTGAGCGTGACCGAGTTTTCTTCGGTTTCGATTACGCCGAGGTTCAGCGACGTTTGAACAAGACCTGGAACGTTTTCGCTCATTGAAACGATTCCGTTCTGAACTTCGGTAATGTAGGAAAGAACGGCCGCACTGTCATCTTTTGAAAAAAGTTCGTTTTCCGGGGCAGGTTCAAAAATCAGTTCTGCGTTTTTGTCGTCCTCGCAGAATGTCTTTTTTGATTCTTCAAAAAGAGAGGTGATTTTTTCTTTGACGCCTTCGGTTTCCTCAATGAGTGCGGAGGCAAAAAACGGAATTGCATTGTCTGCGTTTCCGGCATTTATTTTTCCGATTCTCTCAACCCCGGCTTTTTTCAAAAGCGAGGCGAGGAGAACTGCCGCGTTTTGTCTGCCTTTGTCAATTTCCGTTCCGGAATGTCCGCCGGCGAGGGAAGTAAGCTTGACCGAAATGACGTTTTCGCTCTTTTCGTTTTTAACGTCAAAGGTCACGTCGGCTCTGATTCCTCCGGCGCAGCTTGTGAGAAGGATTCCTTCGTCCTCGGAGTCGATGTTGATCAGTCTTTTTGATTTGAGAACGGAAACGTTGAGCGCGTTTGCACCGTCCATTCCCGTTTCTTCGTCAATCGTGAGAACAACTTCAAGAGGCGGATGGGCAATGTCGTTCCTTGAAAGAATTTCAAACGCATATGCCGGAGCGATTCCGTCGTCGCCGCCGAGAGTTGTTCCTTTTGCAAAAAGAAAATCCTCGTCTTCGCAGAGCGTCAAGCCGTCGTTTTCAAAGTCAATTTCGGTCTTTCCGTCGGTTACGCAGACCATGTCGAGGTGACCCTGAAGAATGACGGGTTCGCTTTTTTCAAAGCCTTTTGAGCCGTCTTTGAAAATGATTACGTTTCCGCATTCCTCTCGGATACAGCGAAGCGAATGTTCTTTTGCAAAGTTTTCGCAGTAGTCGCTGATTTTTTTCGTGTTTCCAGAACCGTGGGGGATTTTGCACAATTCTTTGAAATAATCAATATATGTATTCATTGCCGACACTCCTTAATTGTTTTTTGAAAGTTCGTCAAATTCATCTCTGAACCAAACGTTTTTGATTTCAAATTCTTTTTTGTTGAGGTATTCGAGTGAGCCTGCGTCGGTTGTGAAATCAAACGCAAGCTTGTATGAACAAAGGCACTGCTTTTTGAGTCCGCTTTTTTTGTTGAGTGCGTTCGTTCCGTATTTTCCGTCGCCCAAAAGCGGGTGACCGATTGAAGCAAAGTGCGCCCTGATTTGGTGCGTTCTTCCCGTGAGAAGTTCAACTTCGGTGAGCGAAAGGTTCCCTTTGCTTTTAATCACACGGTACTTTGTTCTGATGAGCTTTGATTTGTCTTTTTGACCTTTTGAAATGAAAACCTTGTTTTTGTTTTCGTTCTTTTCAAGGTATCCTTCAAGAATTCCCTCCTTT
>JAUNFH010000015.1:0-1951 GCA_030525185.1 Clostridia bacterium | reverse complement strand
GTGAAGAATGCAGAGGTAATATTTATGAATTTCGCGGTCCTTCATTTTTTGATTGAGAACGCGCAGTGCTTCGGCGGTTTTTGCCGCAATCACGATTCCGCTTGTGTTGCGGTCAATGCGGTTGACGAGCGCGGGAGTGAAGGAAAGTTCGTCGTCGGGTTTGTATTCGCCTTTTTCAAAAAGGTAACGTTTAACTCTTGTAATCAGCGTGTCGATATACTCGCTGTCGTCCGGGTGAGAGAGAAGACCGGCTTTTTTGTTGAGGAGCATTATGTTTTCGTCTTCATAAACAATGTCAAGATTTTTTGAAGCGGAAAGAAAATCATATCTTGTTTCGCTCTTTTCAAAAAATTCGTCGTTGATATAAAGGTCGATAACGTCGCCTTCGTGAAGGCGCGTGTTGATTTCCGCGCGCTTTGAGTTGATTTTGATGCGCTTTTTTCTGATATATTTATACATCAGCGACTTCGGCAGATTCGGAAGGGTTTTTGAAAGGAAAGAATCAAGCCTTTTTTCGGCGTCGTTTTTCGTCACGGTGAAACTTTTCAAAATTTTTCCTGCTTTCTTTGTGAAAGTATCTTTTTCTTAAATATACCACAACTCGGCCGGTTGCACAAGTATTGCACCTCAAAAATGTTCAAAATCACCAAAAAAAGAAAATTTGTTGACAATGAATCATCACTCACTTATAATTAAATACAGTACCTTAAATTAAGTGAGGCGAAAATATGGGAAGAATAAAGACTTTTCTTGACTCAAAAATTGTTAAGAACGATGTCGGCGAGGAAACATATCTGACCTGGCGCGAAACGCTCAGTTATGCGCTCGGTCGCGGAGCGCAGGGTATGTGTTCCGGAATGACGAGTTCAAAATACGTCAATTTTTTCATTACGAACGTCCTTTTTAAGAACATTAAAAACGGAATGGGCGTTGCTTCAAGAATCCGCTTTTTCTGCGGAATCTTTGACGCAATCAACGACCCCATTATGGGCGTAATCGTTGACCGGACGAACACCAAAAACGGAAAGATGAGGCCGTATATCAAATGGGCGCCGTTTTTTGTTTCGCTCGTCATGGTTCTCTTCTTCATCGGTTCGGCGAATGCTCCGGCGTGGTTTAATATTCTTTACACCACGATTCTTTTCATCGGCCTCGACGTGACTTACACCGCGTTTGACATTCCGATGGGTGCGCTCGCTTTTTCGATTACTCCGAGCGGCGTTGAAAGAACAAAACTTTTCGGAATCAGTTCAATCATCCGTTCCGTTGTCGGTGCGCTTCCTCAGGTTTTCGTTGCCGGTGCGGCGCTTTTGCCGTATTTCAAAACGCATACCGCTCAGTCGTATCTCACTTCTGCCTGCGTTTCGGCTGTTTGCATAATCATTTTCACAAGAATCACATACAAAAACACAAAGGAAAGAGCCGTTCATTCGGAAGACACTCCGTCCGTGAAGCAGTGTTTTTCGCTCCTTTTCAAAAATCAGCCTTTGTTCATGCTCTTCCTTTCAAACATTTTCTTTGTCCTTTGCAAAATTCCTGAGCAGGTTTCGGCTTATTTCGTTGCGGATTTGATGTTTGACAGAAGGTATAATATTTTTATTGACGTCATCAAGTTCCCGGGCTTCCTTCTTGCCGGACTTGTCATTCCGCTCATCGTTCAGAAGATGGGAAAGAATGCGGACTCAAGAAAAATCTATCGCCTTTGCTGTGCAATCGCAATCGGCGTCCATTGCCTTTTTGCCGTTGTTACATATAATGCGTTGATGAACAAGCGCGCGGATTCACCGGTTTCGCTCGGGTTCGGAATTCTGATTGTTCTTTTCACCGGTCTTTCGGTCATTCCGCTTGAATTCAAAAACCTCATTCAAAAGGAAATGGAAGCCGAAACCGTTGACTATGTTGAATATAAAACAGGAAAACGCGTTGAAGGAATCATGCTTTCGATCATGTC
>JAUNFH010000137.1 GCA_030525185.1 Clostridia bacterium | reverse complement strand
ATCTTTCCTGCACGATTCTTCTTTTCTGTATGGGTGTTTCGATGATGTGGCTCGGCGGAGTAAAGAAAAAGTGGTTTGCGCTTCTCGGCGTTGCCGCGGCTCTTTTAATCGGTTACGTTGTTTTCATCAATCCGGAATTTGTCAAGTCGTTCAGCACCTATGCTTACGAACGAATCATGACGTGGAAACTCGGCGAAGATTACGGAAACACAACCCGCTGGCAGACCGAACAGGGACTTCTTGCAATCGGTTCCGGCGGACCGTTCGGGGTCGGTTTCGGAAATTCAAAGCAAAAGCAGCTTTATATTCCCGAACCGCAAAACGACTTCATTTTTTCCGTTGTCTGCGAAGAACTCGGCTTTGTCGGTGCGGCAATCGTAATTCTCCTTTTTGCCGCTCTCATCTGCCGCGGTTTTATGATCGCAACGAAGTCAAAGGATCTTTTCGGTGCGCTTCTTGTCATCGGAGTAATGATGCAGCTCGGATTTCAGGTCATTCTCAATATCGCCGTTGTTACGGACACGATTCCGAACACGGGAATTGCGCTTCCGTTTTTCAGCTACGGCGGAACGGCGCTCGTCATTCTTCTTTGCGAAATGGGCGTTGTTCTTTCCGTTTCAAGGCGATGCAGGCTTGAAAACTGAAAAGACGGCTTCGGATGCGGCGCAATAACATTCTTTACGGTTTTTATAAGGGTCGGAACTGTTTTGTTTGCGACCCTTAAATAACAAGTTTTTGTGCTTTTATAATTGCGAAACATTTCCTGTCTTGACAAAAGACAAGTGATAATACATAAATGACAGATATTTTCAGAAAGGAATAACCGAAATGAAAATTATTTTTGCCGCAGGCGGAACCGGCGGCCACATTAACCCGGCTCTTGCCGCCGCGGGAGAAATCCGCGAAAGATATCCCGACGCCGAAATTCTTTTTATCGGAACAAAAGACAAAATGGAAGCAAAGCTTGTTCCGGCGGCCGGCTTCGATTTTAAAACGATTGAAATTTCCGGTTTCTACCGTCAGCTCACGCTTGAAAATGTCAAGCGAAATATCGTTACTCTCTCTCATCTTCTCAGCTCATCAAAGGAAGCGAAGAAGATTATTCTTGATTTTAAGCCGGACGTTGTTGTCGGCTTCGGCGGCTATGTCAGCGGTCCGGTTGTAAGAATGGCGGCAAAGCTCAAAATCAAAACGGCAATTCACGAGCAAAACGCTTATCCGGGAATTACGAACAAAGCCCTCGCAAAAGAGGTTGACAAGGTAATGCTCACGACCGAAAAAGCGGCGCAGTTCCTTGAATGCAAAAACGAGCCCGTCGTTACCGGTCTTCCCGTCAGGGGAGAAATGCTCAGAGCCGACCGTGAACTCAGCCGCGCCGAACTCGGAGTAAAAGAAAATCAAACGCTTGTTCTTTCAATGGGCGGTTCGCTCGGAGCGGAAGCAATCAACAATGCAATGGTTGACCTCATTGCCGAAAACCATGAGAACAAGAACATATACTTCCTTCATGCGATGGGTCAGTTCGGTCTTTGGGTTCCGGAAAAACTTCGTGAACTCGGCGTCGATCCGGAAAAAGAGGAAAACGTTGAAATCCGTGAATATATCAGCGACATGGCCCGCTGCATGAGCGCCGCCGACATCGTAATCAGCCGCTCGGGCGCAAGTTCGCTTTCGGAAATCGAAGCGCTCGGAAAAGCGTCGATTCTTATTCCGTCGCCGAACGTTGCGGAAAACCATCAGTACCATAACGCAATGGCGCTCGTTGAGAAAAACGCCGCTCTCCTCATTGAGGAAAAGGATCTCACGAAGGAAAACTTTTCAAAAGTTTTCCGCTCGCTCGAAAGCGACAAAAAGAAAATTGCCGAGCTTTCAAAAAATGCAAAATCTCTTGCGATTATCGACGCAAAGGAAAGAATTGCGGACATAATTGTTTCTCTTTCACAATAAAATTGCCTTTGTCATAGGATAGGCTGACGGTTTTTCCGTCTGACAATTCCTGTGTGGCCGCTTTTCGGCCGTGAGAAAAGGTGTGATCTTTGTGAGCGAAATCATAATCAGAGGAACAAAACGGCTTGAAGGAAAGCTTTCGGTTCAGGGCTCAAAAAACAGCTCTCTTCCGATTCTTGCCGCCTGCGTCCTTGTTGACGGAGTCAGCGTTCTTCACAATTGCCCTTATCTTTCAGACGTTGACGCTGCCGTGAAAATCCTTTGCGAACTCGGCTGCACGGTCAAAAGAGACGGCCATACTTTGACTGTTGATTCAAGAAACATATCGTGTTATAATATCAGTGAAAATCTGATGCGCGAAATGCGCTCTTCGATTGTTTTTCTCGGTTCACTCGTTTCCCGCTTCAAAAAAGCAAGGCTCTTTACGCCCGGAGGCTGTGAGATCGGTCTTCGTCCGATTGACCTTCATCTTTCCGCTTTGCGTGCTCTCGGCGTTTCAATTGCGGACGAAGGCGGTTCGCTTTGCGCCGAAGTCAGAGAAAAGCTTTTGGGAACAACAATCAGCCTTTCGTTTCCGAGCGTCGGAGCAACGGAAAACATCATTCTTTCTTCGGTTTTTGCCGAAGGAAGAACAACCGTTCTCAATGCCGCCCGAGAACCGGAAATTCTTGACCTTGCCGATTTTCTCAACAAATGCGGTTGCCGCGTTTTTGTCCTTCCGGAAGGAACGATTGTGATTGAGGGCGTAAAATCGGCTCACGGTGCGGAACACACGATTATTCCGGACAGAATTGTTGCGCTTACATATATGTCGGCCGTTGCCTGCTGTTCGGGGGATGTCCTTTTTGAAAACGTTGACACATCTCATTTCCTTTCCGTCAACAGCGTTTTTGAATCGGCCGGTTGCCGACTTATTACGGAAAAAAACAAAGTCAGAATCATTTCGGACGGAAAGCTCAAAGCCGTCCGTGACATAAGAACAATGCCTTATCCGGGTTTTCCGACCGACGCTCAGGCACCCGTCACCGCAATGCTTTGCACAGCGAAGGGAACGTCGGTCATCGTTGAAAACATTTTTGAAAACCGCTTCAATCATGTCGGAGAACTTGTGAGAATGGGCGCAAAAATCAAGGTTGAAGGCCGGGTTGCAATCATCGACTCGGTGAAGTCGCTTCACGGCGCCCACGTCCGTGCGGTTGATCTTCGCGCCGGAAGCGCACTCGTTGTTGCCGCTCTCAGGGCAAACGGAAAAACTGTAATCGGCGGGGTTCATCACATCGACCGCGGATACGAAAAAATCGAAGAAAGTTTAAGAGCTCTCGGAGCTCAGATCGAAAGGAGTGCTGAAAGTGGATAACGAAAACAAAAATATTTTTGAAAACCGTCCTTTCAGTACTTTTGATTGGTCGGACAGCATTAAAGAAAACGTCAGCAAGCCGAAGGACATCACTTCGGATATGTGGACGCCGATAAGCGCCGGAGCCGAAAGAAGGGAAAAACCTTCCTCCTCTCTTTCCGACCGCCAAAAGCCGGTTCGCAACACTTCGGGCGCACAAAACAAAAAGAAACCGCCTCAAAAGAAGCGACCGCCCCAAAACGGAAAGCCGGCTTCAAAAAAACGCCCTTCCCAACCGTCGGGAAAAAGCAATCCCGAGCGTTCCGGTCAAAAAAAGCAATCGCAGAAAAATCAGGACGAAAAAAGAAGGCCGCAGGAAAGGCCGAGTCAAAAGAGCAATCCTTCACGAAGCAAGAGTGCGAATCAGCCTCAAAACCGCCGTCCGGCTCAAAGCGAAGAGGCGAAAAGAGCCGCCGAAGAAAAGCGCAGAAAACTTGAACGCGAACGGGAAAGAAGGCAGTATGAAGCCGAACGCCGCCGTTATGAAAAGGCGAGCGAAAGCTATAACAGGCAACGTATTCAGGGAAGCTCAAGGGAAGAAATCAGCAAAAAGCGCGCGAAGAAAAAGCGCCGCAGCAAACGTTTTTACGCTGTGACGATCACTGCGGCAACGCTCGTTGTTGCGGTGATTGCAACGCTCGTTTTCTGCTTTGCGGTCGGTTCTCCGGTGAAAACAATCACTGCTTCGGGTAAAAGCGTGTATTCTTCAGACGAAATTGTTTCCGCCTGCGGAATTGTTCCGGGAGAGAACATCTTTACCGTGAGCGAAAAAAAAGTCAACGCCGTTCTCACTTCGTCGCTTCCGTATATCGGAAGCGTGAAGGTGAAGCGTGATTTTCCGGACAAGCTCTCACTTACTGTGACCGCAACGAGCGAAAAATATCTCATTCCAAACACAAACGGTTATATCTGCCTTGACAAAAACGAAAAAGTTCTTTCGACAAAAAAGCAAAAACTTAAAACCGGCTGTTTCCGCCTTGACGGTTTCAAGGGTCAAAGCGTGAAAGCCGGAACGGCCTATGAACCTTGCAAAGAGGACGAAAGCCGTTTTGAAACGGCAAAAACGATTATTGCGCTCCTTGAAGAAAACGGACTCAAAAAAGCGAACGTTTTAAAACTTTCTTCTCTTACTGAAATTGTTGTCGTTTATGACAGACGGTTCAATATTTATATCGGTTCTGCCGATAATATTGAAAAAAAGATTGAACTTGCCGCAAGAGTGATAAAAGAAAGCGTCGGCAAAAGCAACACCGGATATATCGATGTCCGCTATGATTCAAGAGCGTATTTCAGCGAAGGAAATATGAATCAGCAATAATGGGCAATAGTTATAAAAAAAGATAAAAAATATGTAAAAGATGTGCAGTTTGGTTGTTGTCTTTTTTGAAAAAGCGTGATATAATAACTTGAATTGTCGCACAGGGGGCAATTATATCCGCCTGAGGCGGAAAATGTTTTTTTGATTTTTAGTTTTTGACCGTATAAATATAAGACAGGAGGAAGTAGAATGAGCTTCGTTATGGACAATGACAACATAGCTTATAACCAAATTAAAGTCGTAGGTGTCGGCGGAGGCGGAGGAAACGCCGTCAACAGCATGGTTGACGCAGGCGTTTTCGGTGTTGAATTCCTCACCGTTAACACAGACAGACAGATTCTTGAAGATTCAAAAGCAACCCACAAAATTCAGATCGGTGAAAAAGTTACCGGTTGCATGGGTGCAGGCGGAGATCCCGCCGTCGGAAAAAAGGCCGCCGAAGAAAGCAGAGACGTCATTGCCGACGCTCTTCGTTCAACGGACATGGTTTTCATCACCGCAGGTATGGGCGGCGGAACAGGAACAGGTGCGGCTCCCGTTGTTGCGGAAGTTGCAAGAGAGCTCGGCGCTCTCACCGTCGGAATCGTAACAAAGCCGTTCAAGTTTGAAGGAAGAAGACGCATGCAGCAGGCCGAGGATGGAATTCGCGAACTTCAAAAGCACGTTGACAGCCTTATCGTTATTCCGAACGAAAGACTCAAGCTTCTCGGTGACAAATCACTCAGCATGAAAGACGCTTTCGGAAAGGCGAACGAAGTCCTTTGGCAGGGCGTTAAGAGCATTTCGGACACAATCAAAGTTCCCGGTTACATCAACCTCGACTTTGCCGACATCAAGAGCGTCATGAAGGACGCAGGCCGTGCACACATGGGAATCGGCCGCGGAAGAGGCGCAAACTGTGCGGTTGAAGCAACGAAGGAAGCAATCACAAGTCCGCTCCTTGAAACCGCAATCGACGGAGCAAGCGGCGTAATCATCAACGTTACATGCTCGTCGGATATGTCCCTTGACATGATTGAACAGGCCGGTGACCTCATCACTCAGGCAACCCATCCGGACGCGAACATCATTTTCGGTTCTGTTTTCGACGAAGAAATGGGCGACGAAATGCTCATCACCGTCATTGCAACCGGCTTCGGCTCACCGGAAGAGAACGATGCAGACAAGATGGGCAAGCCCGTTGTCAAAGCTTCGGCTCCCGTTTCTCAGCCGGCAGCTCAGCAGAGCGGATTCATCAGCCAGTCAACAAAGCCGAAGAACGCAGGAACTTCGATTTTCACTTCGATGGAT
>JAUNFH010000136.1 GCA_030525185.1 Clostridia bacterium | reverse complement strand
TCCTCCTCTGAATTCAAAGCAACCGAATTCGGAAAGAGCTTTGTCGCAGCTTTTGAAAACGCAAAGAACGGAGTTCAGCCGCAGGAAAGTGTTCCCGTTTCTCAGCCGATGACCGACATCAGTTCGTTCTCGACTCCTGCAGCAAAGGAAGAAAGCGACGCCCACTCGTTCGACGTAATCGAAACTCCGAAGAAAAAATCGGGTTCGATTTTCGACGATCCCGACGAAGATGAAAGCGACGTTCTTCCGATCTTCAAGGGAAGAAACATTTTTTCAAACAACTGATTTTGAATAAATAAAGAGCTGCCGTTTAGGCGGCTCTTTTGCTTTGCTTCAAAAAATCACTCTTTCTGGAAGAACGGACGCACGGTTTAAAAATCAACGTTTGGTTTAAGCACTCACTTAAAGCGGTACCGAACGAATCATTCTGCCGCCGAGAAAACAAAAATCATCGGCGAAAATTAAAATTCATACATATAATTAACTGCAAAGGGAATTTTTTACATTCCGGTAAAAACTTTGTTTATTCATATTTTTGTGTTATAGTGAAAGACACAGGAAGAAAAGGAACATTTCTTTTCATTGTGTCACAATGAATTATGAAAAAGAATTTCAGCAGACTTAAAAATTCTTTCAGTTTCTTACTATTTATAAAAAGCACTTGATTTTTTGAAAAAATTTTGCTATTCTATTAGACAGTACATTATGCCTTATTATGTCGTTTTTAATATTTTTTTCGGAAAGCAAGGAGGAAAAAGTATGTCGAAATCAAAGACAACGATAATCGCTCTTGTTGCACTGATTGTTGTTTGCGCCGGATCTTTTCTCGGAGTGAGAGCGCTCAACAACAAAACCCCGGTTCAACAACCGATTTCAATTACCACCCAATCGACAACAACGGTTCCGTCAACGACCGAACCGACCACCGTTCCGACAACCGAGTCAACGACCGCACCGAGCACTATGCCGACAACGGGACTTGCTGTGAACGGTGTAACCGACGGCACCTCAAACCTTTTCACAACTTTTGCACAGAATTCAGTTTCAGCCGCAACAACCGAAACAACAACGAAACCTTCAACAACAGCTCCGACAACGAGACCCTCGACAACGGCTCCGACAACTTCAAAAGAACAGGAAGCCGAAGAGGTTATCAAATCGGCCGCCGTTTTTTCCGACGGTTTCCTCGGTTATAAATATGACGCCGACGGCGACGTATATTTCACCGACAAGGATCCGTGGCAGAGAAACTTCGGTTTCAACGAGCTTTATGACGTCGGCGCTTCGTTCATCGTTTTCTATTACGATACCGTTCGCTGCAAGTTCAACTACGCGAACAAGGATTGGATGATTCAGTTCTGGAAAGGCCAGTACGGATTTGTTTTCGTCGGAGCTGAAATCGGCGTTTATACAAAGCCGACAACGAGAAAGGTTGAACATTATGACTGCGCTTCGGACGAAGATTCGCTTCAGATGTCTATGACCTGTTACCGTAAGGGCAAGGAGATTTTCTCAAGAAAATATGCAACCTATTGGTGGTGCACGGGCTTCGTTCCCGGAAAGCTTGACAAGTTCTCCGACCGTTCGGAACTCACCGTAAAATGCAGAATCACGATGAAGGATGCGAAGATGCTTCTTGCTTTCTGCGTTGCGCTTGAGCAGAACGGATTCAAGATTAACAAAAATTATACGGTTTCCGGCCTTGATGTCTTTATAACCTGGCAGTAAGCAAATCTTTCGGAATTTATTAAAAAAGTTTTAAATTGCTATTGAAATTTAAAACTACATATTGTATAATTGGTTAGTAATTTTTCGAGAATATGTATATTTTCAGCTTTTGCTGTTGATATAAATATTTAGAAAGGATTGATTGTCATGAAAAAGTTTTTGGGCGTTATGGTCGCAGTTGTTCTTTGCCTCTGCATGATCGTTCCTGCTGCTTTTGCTGCTGATACCGATTATCTTGCTTCTTTGAAAGACGCAATCGGCAATGCCGGCGCAGACGCTAACCTTGATGACCTTTCTCAGGCACTTGACGGAGCTCTTCAGAACGTTGGTCTCGGTTCAGGTTCCGACACATCATCAAGCAGCTCAACATCCGGCGGAATCGGTGACGTTCTTTCCGGCCTTTCCGGAATGATTGATCCGGATTCTTTCAGCGCAATTTCCGACGCACTCGGCGGACTTGTCGGCGGCTCGGGCGACGGTTCATCAAGCTTTGATATTTCTTCGCTTATGGACACAATTTCCGGCGCTTTCTCCGGCATGGGCTTTGACCTCGGTTCACTCACCGAAGGCTTTGATCCCGGTTCGTTTGATTTTTCAAGCATTCTCGGCGGTCTCGGTAACCTTGGCGGCGGAGACAGCAAGGGCGACGGAACAAGCTCAGGCACAAGCGGCGCCATGGACGCAATGTCAGGAATCATGGATAAGCTTATGAGCGGTCTTTCAGCTCTCGGCATTGACACTTCAGCTATCGAAGGCCTTCTTGATAACGACATCGTTAACTTCTTTGCTAACATGTATATCGGCCTCGGCGAAATCGTTAAGCCGGAAGTAACAACAACCGCAGAAGCTTCAACAACGAAGCCTGCCGTTGTAACAACAAAGACCCCGAAGACAGGCGATACATCAGCCGTTTTTGTTGCTCTCGGTGTTCTTACCGTTGCAGCAGGCGCAGCATTCGTTTGCCTCAAAAAGAAAAAGGACTGATTATCCCTTTTCGTTAACTTTTTTAAAAAAGCTAATTAATCATCGCTTTCGTCTTTCCGACGAAAGCGATTTTTTTGTCTTGAAAATTTTTCAGCAATACTGTATAATGATATCATTGTTTATTCGGCAAAATTTTTGTTTTTTCTTTTAGGAGTGTGACGAATGAAAAAGGAAATCGAATTTGACAAAAGTAAAAAAGTTTTTCCGCTTATTCTGATGATTCTCGGAATCGGATTGGCGGCGGCTCAGCTCATCACAAGGCTCAATTTTGTTGCGGTTCTCAGCATCGGATATTGCTGTGTCGTTTCGGCAATCATTCTTCTTTCGCTGATCGCTAAGAAAAAAGTCTATCTTTTCATGCTTCTCGGTTATGCGTTTTCTTTCGGCGGCCTTACGCTGTTTCACATCATTTTCGGTGCGGACGCAGGTTTCGGTGCTTTTTCAAGCGGCCTTGCCGGCTGGTCGACTGAGAACAACCCGCTTTTCGCCGGAGAGGGAAACTTCTTTCTTCGCCTTTGCGGAAATCTTTTGCTTTCGCTTCCCGTGATTATCAGTTTTGTTTTGCTTGTTGTTTTTGCAAAGAAGAACTTTAAAAAAGGTGCGGTGAAAAAAGCGCTTTGTTCCGTCATGAGCGTTTTTCTCGTCGGAACGTCTGTTGCAAGTGTTCTTTTTATGAACATGAGAACGAAACCTGTCACCGAACGTATGTGGGACGGAGAAGAGGATTATCTTAAAGGCGTTGACAAAGCAAAAAAAGACAGCCCGAATGTTTTGTTCATTCTTATGGATGACCTCGGTTACGGCGATGTTTCGCTCAACGGCGCAATTTATGACACGCCGAACATAGATTCAATCGGTGAAAACGGTCTTAATTTTGAAAACTTTTATTCGAGCTATTCGGTCTGTTCTCCGGCTCGTTTTGCCGCACTTACCGGACGCTATCCTTACAGAGGTTATGCCGATAACGTTATTTATCCGACGATTTCAACCGTTTCGCCTTTCGCTCAGACCCGCGTTTTCAACAGTGTCGAAATGGGCAACAACACGGACGGAATGCTCGGAGACGAAATCACGATGGCTGAAGTGTTCAAGGCTGCGGGTTACTCGACGGGACTTTTCGGAAAATGGCATCTCGGCGATTACGGCGAATACCTCCCGACCAACCAAGGCTTTGATTATTTTTACGGCAGCCATCACGTTAACGACATGAAGCCGTTTTATCACGTCCGCGAAGAGGGCGGAGAATACACAATCGTCCACGGCACCGACGAACTCAAGGACCAGTCGAAGGCAACCGAATGGATCAATGAGGAAATCAACGATTGGATCACGGAAACCGTCACGAAATCCGACGAACCGTTTTTTGCCGTTTATACTTCGCCGTGGCCTCACGCTCCGGTTTTTGCCGGCGATGAATTCAAAGGCTCGAGCGGAATGGGAACATATGTTGACTGCATCAAAGAGTTCGACGCCGGACTCGGAAAGCTCTTCAAAAACCTTGAGGATCTCGGTGTGCTTGACGATACGATTATTGTTTTCACGAGCGACAACGGTCCCGCACTTGAAGGTTCGGTCAATGAGCTTCGCGGCGGAAAGTATCTTGCATACGAAGGCGGTCAGAAGGTTCCGTTCATGATTCGCTGGAATAACAACAACGGCCTTTTCAAGGCGGGAGACAGTCGCGAACAAAGCGCAACGCTCGTTGACCTCTTCCCGACGCTTGTTTCGCTTTGCTCAATTACCGGCGGCGGAAAGAGCGATTATCTTCCGACCGATCGTGTGATTGACGGTGTTTCGATGGTTCCCGTTCTTAAAAATGACAGTGTGATTCACACCGCGGAACACCCGATTCTTCACATGAAACGCAAGGACATTAAGGCGATTCAGTACACGGTTGAAACCGATGAAGTCAAGAAGATTTATCCCGATTATAATTATGATATTCTGAACAAGAACAAAACAATCACGTTCAAGTATTTTGACAAAGTGCAGAACGATAATTCGGCCTTCTTTGACAAGTATCGCAAAAATTGGTTGCATATTCTCACCGATGACAGCGGAGAAAACTATAATCGTTCGGGTGTTTATCCGGCTGTTGCCGAAACAATGCACGAAAGGCTCGATGAAATTCAGAAGAATTTTGAAAGCAACCCGAGAGGAATCATAAAGTAATGCCGCCGCTTTCGATAATGATTAAGCCGGCGTCAAGTCTTTGCAACCTTCGGTGCAAATACTGCTTTTACTGCGACGTTGCCGAAAGCCGTGACGTTGCAAACTTCGGAATAATGAAAGAAGAAACCGCAGAAAAGCTTATTGAAAGCGCGCTTTCCTTTGCCGACGGAGAAAGCATTGCTTTTGCGTTTCAGGGTGGCGAACCGCTCATTGCCGGACTTGATTATTTCAAGTTTTTCGTCCGCAAAGTGAAGGAAAACAACAAGAAAAATTCAAGGATTTTCTTTTCGGTTCAGACGAACGGAACTCTTGTTACCGATGAATGGTGCGATTTTTTCAGAGAAAACGAATTCCTCGTCGGTCTCAGCCTTGACGGCGACCGTGAGGGCAACCGTTCTCGTGTTGACGAAAAGGGGAACAATGCTTATTTTAAAATTCTCAAGGCTGCGGAAAAACTCAAGCGACATGAAGTCGAGTTCAACATTTTGATTGTTCTGACCGGTTACTGCGCCGACAGATGCGAAAAAATTTATAAGTACTTCCGTGAAAACGGTTTTAACTATCTTCAGTTTATACCTTGCCTTCGACCGTTCGGCGACAAAAGCGAGAGCGAGCTTTACATGACAAACGAGCAGTATGCTTCCTTTCTCATAAAAATTTTCAATCTTTATGTCAAGGATTTTGTCCGCGGAAACTACGTCAGCATTCGGTATTTTGACAATCTTGTGAGAATGTACCTTGGCGAAAGGCCGGAGCAATGCGGCGTTTGTGGAGTCTGCGGACATCAGCTTGTTGCCGAAGGAAACGGAAATCTTTATCCGTGCGACTTCTTTTGCACCGACGAATGGCTGCTCGGAAATATTGAAAATACTTCAGTCCGTGCCGCACTCACCGGGAAAAAAGCCGAACGCTTTATCCGAGAGAGTATGGCAGTTCCGGAAAAGTGCAAAAGTTGCCGTCTGTATCCGCTTTGCCGTGCACAGGGATGCAAAAGGCAAAAACTTCATGAAGATTACTGCCCGGCGTATAGAGCTTTCTTTTCCTCTTGCCTTCCTCTTTTCAGAGCGTTCGGAAAACAAAACGGA
>JAUNFH010000014.1 GCA_030525185.1 Clostridia bacterium | reverse complement strand
TTCCGGAGCAATTGAATTTTCACAACCGTTTACTTCTGAACTTTGTCATATTTTCGGCGATGAAAATGTTGCGGTCAGAAAATAAAAAATGAAAGCGTTTTGCTTTTTCAAATATTGACAATTTTTGACAAACGTGTATAATATCCATTATACTCAATAATTATAACTGTCGGCAGAGTGGTATAGTGCCTTTTGTCTGCCTTCAAAAAGGAGTTTTTAGAATGATGAAAACCATAGGTGTATTGACCAGCGGAGGAGACGCTCCGGGAATGAACGCCGCAATCAGAGCTGTTGTTCGTGCCGGCTGCGAACTCGGAATGAAGGTTTACGGAATCAGACGCGGCTATAACGGCCTTATGGAAAACGATATGTATGAGATGAATCTTCGTTCTGTTTCCGATATTATTAACAGAGGCGGAACAATTCTTTATTCCGCAAGAAGCGATCGCTTTAAGACCGATGAAGGAATGCAAGCCGCAATCAGAGTCTGCCGCGAAAGAGGAATCGACGGCCTTGTCGTAATCGGCGGCGACGGCTCGTTCAGAGGTGCACGCGACCTTTCGCTCAAGGGCATTCCGTGTGTTGCTCTTCCGGGAACAATTGACAACGACATCGGCTGTTGTGACGCAACAATCGGATATGATACCGCTATGGAAACCATTATGGAAATGGTTGACAGAATCAGAGATACCACAGAATCACATGACCGCTGTGCGGTTGTTGAAGTTATGGGAAGAGGAGCCGGATATCTTGCTCTCAACGCCGGAATTGCCTGCGGAGCAACCTCAATTCTTATTCCCGAAGTTCCGTATGACTTTGAACGTGACGTAATTCAGCGTATGATGCGTACCCAGAGAAGCGGAAAGGTTCATTTTGTAATTATGGTTTCCGAAGCTATCGGCGGCGTTGCCGAAATGGCAAAGCGTATTCAGAAGGAAACCGGCGTTGAATCCCGTGCAACGGTTCTCGGCCACGTTCAGCGCGGCGGTTCGCCGACAGCCCGTGACCGCATTCTTGCAAGCCGAATGGGATATCACGCCGTTCAGCTTCTCAAAGACGGAATCGGCAACCGCGTTGTTGCAATTAAAAAAGAAGAAATTGTTGATTACGACATTGTTGAAGCTCTTGCAATGGAAAATTCAATCGATCTTGATATGTACAAGATGGCAATGGAAATTTCAATCTGATTGAATTAATCGTATTATTTAAGGTTGGTCTGTGTTATGCCTGAACAGGAGAAGAATATTCACAAAGGTCACCGCCAAAAGGTTAAGAACCGTTACGTTGAAACCGGTTTTGACGGAATGGCTGACCACAATATTCTTGAACTGCTTTTGTTTTTTGGAATACCGTATAAGGACACTAATCCGATTGCACATGAGCTCATTGATACATTCGGAAGCCTTTCGGGTGTTTTGAAAGCGAGTGTCAGCGAGCTTCGCAGCGTTAAAGGTATGACGGAAAATGCGGCGTGTCTTATCAATATGATTTTGCCGCTCTATGCAAGGTATTCCGCTGACCTTAAGGCCGAAAAACCGACGCTCATGTCAACCGAGGAAGTTGTTTCGTATATGCGCCCGAAGTTTCTTGACACGACTAACGAACGTGCGTATGCAATGTGTTTTGACCACACTCATCGTTTGATTGCGGTGAGAAAGCTTTCGGACGGAGATGTCAACAGCACTCTTTTTGATATGCGAAAGCTTGCGTCGGCGGTTCTTGAAACGAAGGCAACGGGAATTTTGCTTGTGCATAATCATCCGAACGGAATTTCTCTTCCTTCGGCCGATGATGTGACGCAGACGAAAAAAGCCTATGACTTTCTTCTTTCGCTCAAGGTTAGCTTAATGGACCACATAATTATTTCGGAGGAAGGGCACTGCTCAATGATTTCCGTTCCGAAATTTACTCATTTGTTTTACGGGCTCGACCCGTTGTTCTGATATGGTTGGGGTGATAAAAATGTTTAATGCCGAAAAAGTGAAAAACGATTGTGTTGAATGGATCAGAGATTTTTTTGAAAAAAACGGAAAGGATTGCAACGCCGTTGTCGGAATTTCCGGCGGAAAGGACAGCTCTGTTGTTGCCGCTCTTTGCGTCGAAGCGCTTGGAAAAGACCGTGTAATCGGTGTGCTTATGCCGTGCGGTGTTCAAAGTGATATCGACTGCGCTCAGCAACTTGTTGCTCATCTCGGAATCAAAAATTACACAATTAATATTAAGGATGCGGTTGACGGCGTACTCGGCAGTCTTCCGAAAGATCTTCAAATTACTCAGCAGACAAGAAATAATCTTCCGGCCCGAATCAGAATGGCAACTTTGTATGCTGTCGGCCAATCCGTGAACGGACGCGTTGCCAACACTTGCAACCTTTCAGAAGATTGGGTGGGATATGCAACCCGTTACGGAGATGCTGCCGGAGATTTTGGCCCGCTTTCACACCTTACCGTCACAGAGGTACGTGCAATCGGCCGTGTTCTCGGAGTTCCGGCTAATCTTGTTGAAAAAGTTCCGATCGACGGTCTTTGCGGAAAAACCGATGAGGACAACCTCGGCTTTACTTATGATACGCTTGACAAATACATCAGAACCGGCGTTTGCGAAGACGAGCAGACCAAGGCCAAGATTGACCGAATGAACAAAATGAACAAGTTCAAACTTGAAATGTTCCCGACGTTCATGCCCGAAGAATAATTTGATTTTTATAAGCACTCACTTTTCGGTGGGTGCTTATTTTTTTGTTCCGCTGTTAAACACGATGTTATTGCAAAACTAATTTTTTATTTTTGATTAAAATAAAGTAATAATATTGCATTTTATATCAATTTATTATATAATATTTGTTAATAATCAGTCGAACTATTTTTGAGAACGGAATAGTAAAATCGGACATTTAAGACCGGGGGTTGTTTTATGGCAAAGAAAGGCTCAACAAAGCTGAAACTTTTGTATATTAAAGATTATCTCGAACGATACAGCGATGAAGATCATCCGGTCAGCGCCGAAAATCTTCAGGAAATGCTTGAAAAAAACGGAATCGAGTGTGAAAGAAAATCGATATACAGCGATGTTCAGGCGTTGCGGGATTACGGAATGGAAATATTCCGAGTGAAATCTCCGGTCAACGGATATTATCTTGCGTCGCGCAACTTTGAAGAGGCGCAGGTCAGACTTCTCATTGATGCCGTTCAGGCAGCAAGCTTTATTACCGAAAAAAAGACGAAGGAACTTGTCAAAAAAATTGCCTCGCTCTGCAGCGAAGGGACGGGGAGACAGCTGACAAGACAGGTATATATCGAAAACCGTCTTAAATGCACAAATGAAGAAATTTATTACAATATCGATGTTCTTAACCGCGCAATCAGATTGCGAAAAAAGGTGACGTTTTTATATTGCAAAAGGATTGTTACCGATGATAACAAGGCAGTGAAAATTAAGGAGAGAAGGCACACAATAAGTCCGTATTCGCTAATTTGGTCGAATGATCATTATTATTTGATCGGAAATTATCAAAAGTATGACAATCTCATGCATATGCGAATTGACCGAATGAAAAAGGTTGAAATGCTTGATGAAACAATTCGTCCGTTCAGTGAAGTGTCCCAATACAGGAGCTATTTTGACAGTGCGGATTATGTAAGCAAACTTTTCAATATGTTCAGCGGAAGTCTGCAACAGCTTGATTTTGTTTGCAGCAACTCAATTCTTGAAGAAATTCTTGACCGCTTCGGAACAGGGGTTTTTATCACGAAATGCGAAAACGAAGATTGTTTCAGAATGAGAACGAAGATTGCTGTCAGTGAAGGTCTGGTTTCATGGATAATGCAGTTCGGAAATAAGATTGAGGTTATTGAACCGGCTTCTTTAAGAAATCAGATTAAAGAAAAAGCGCAGGAGATTTTCGACGTTTATAAAGATAAGAGTATTTTTGAATGATAAAATAATCGAAATGACGGCAATTGTGTCACAATTAACAATTTGAGAACCTTAAATTTATTAAATCTGTTGAGATAAACTTAACGAACTGTTAACAAATCATCTTTCAGGATGTTGTATACTTTAAAAGGTATGTAATTTAAACAATTTTTTTAGATTGGTGGTATGTTTAAATGAAAAAGACAGTTTTTCTCACAGGCGCGTCGGGAACAATGGGCTTTGAAGGTTTCAAAGAACTTTATATCAGACGCAACATGTATGACATTGTTCTCCTTCTCAGAGACAGCAAGAAAAACAGAAATCTCTTCGCTCCGTATATGAATGATTCAAGCGTTAAAATCGTTTGGGGTGACCTCACTGTTTATGAAGACGTTCTTGAATGTGTTAACGGTGCGGACTATATTCTTCATGTTGGCGGACTCGTTTCACCGGCAGCTGACTATTTCCCGAAGAAGACCCTCTTCACAAACGTAACCGCAATGGAAAACATTATCAAGGCCGTTAAGTCTCAGCCCGATCCGGATGCAGTAAAAGTTGTTTATATCGGAACCGTTGCTCAGACAGGTGACAGAAACGCTCCCGTTCATTGGGGCAGAACCGGTGACCCGATTCAGATCAGCGTTTATGACCATTACGCAATCAGTAAGACCAAGGCTGAAGCTCTTCTTGCGGATTCAGGTCTTAAATATTGGGTTTCTCTTCGTCAGACAGGTATTCTTTATGCCGATATTCTTAAGAATATGGATCCGATCATGTATCACGTTCCCATCAACGGAATGCTTGAGTGGGCAACCGTTGAAGACAGCGGACGTCTTTGCGCAAAGGTCTGCAACGACAGACTTCCGGAGGACTTCTGGCGTCGTTTCTACAACATCAGCTCTGGTCATGATTACAGACTTACCAACTATGAATTTGAAGTTCTTCTTCTCAACGCAATCGGCATGAAGGGCGCTGATATTCCGAAGAAGATTTTCAATCCGAACTGGTTCATCAACCGTAACTTCCACGGTCAGTGGTATACCGATGCCGATGATCTTGAAAATTATCTTCACTTCAGAGCCAACATTCCCGTTAAGGAATACTTCAAGTCTCTTGCAAAGAAAGCTCCGTTCTACTTCAAAATGTCCGGACTTGCTCCGATGTCACTTGTCAAGAAGTTCATGATGGAACCGATTGCAAATGCTCCGCTTTACGGAACTCAGACATGGATCAAGAACGGCATGAAGGACAGAATCACCGCTTTCTACGGTTCAAAAGAAGAATATGCAAAGATTCCGACAAGCTGGGATGACTTTGAAGTTATTATCCCGGATAAGGAACATCCCGAAAATGTTCTTGACCATGGTTACGATGAAAGCAAGCCGTTTGAAAAGCTTACTCTTGCCGATCTTAAGAAGGCTGCCGAATTCAGAGGCGGTGAATGCCTTGCAAAGAAGGCTCCGAAGGATATGTACACTCCGATTAAATGGAAGTGTGCTTGCGGCCATGAATTTGAAATGTCTCCGAACCTTGCTCTCAAGGGCGGTCATTGGTGCCCCGAATGCCTTCCGATGCCCTGGAAGTATGATGAAATTGCAAAGGTTAACCCGTTCTTTGCTCAGGTTTGGTATGCTCACCACAGCAAGGATGAAAACAACGTTTATACCGAGGATATTTACTACGGTTACGACGAAAAATAATTTTCAAAACCCTTTCCCGCTCCTTTCGGAGCGGGATTTTTTTGCTGATAAACGGATTTTGGAAATAACAAAATTCATATTTATTTAAAAATATTTGAATGGTAAAATTTCCCAAAGCCAATAAAAATAAATATATCCTTCTTGATTTCATAAATAATTAAAATAATCGCCACAAAATGTTACAAAAATGTGTCATAAAAATTAAACAGTTCTCCAAAAATTCGATATTATGTTGACTTTAATGTTTTTTAATGATATCATCAATTTATATTGATGTGAAAAGTCGATTTTTCGCTTTTTGTATTTCAAAATTTCCTGATTTTAAGGAGGATTTAATCATGAACACAGGAAAGAAACTGCTCAGTGTTTTGCTTTCGCTCTTAATGATTGTCAGCACAGTGAGCATTTCATTCACAACGTTTACCGTTTCCGCAGTTGACGGAAACGATTTGAAATCCGCTTTTGAAAAGGTTACCGATGCATCGCTGACGAACGGCGACGGAACAATGCTCAATGCGGCGGAGGTTTTGTATAATTATGTTTACGGTATCGCAAGCACAGGGTGCAACGGTGTAAACGGAAACGGAAGCTGGACTAATGTTTATCCCGTAGATAACAACTCTTCCGTTGACCTTAATAATTCCGCAAAAAGTGCGGCGCCGGGATATGATGCCTTTATCAATGCCCTTATTCCTACCGACGGTGTTACCGATGACAGCAATCCGAGCAGAGTGACCGGAAGCAAAACGCTTGACACAATGACTTGCCAGACAAGCCCCGGGTTCAAGAGCGAGTGGGTAGGATACGGCATTAATAATGATGCTAACCATTCGGTGACGGTTTCTGCCGATCTTGAAAAGGTTCTTTTGACCTATGGCTCACTCGGTGATGTTCCGGAGAGCATTCTTCTTTCGGCAACTTACAGCTATACGAACACAGTGAGAAGATATTATACCAACCATAACAGTGATACCAAAAAATGGGGTATGCTCACAAAGCGTGTTTGGTATTGGTCAGCCGTTTCATGGCAGACCCTTTCGCAGAAACCGACAAGAACCGGAGTAACAACGAATGAAAAAGCATATACCGATCTTCATGCTTTTGCCGATTACTTTACTTCCTCAAAACTTTCAACAACTCTTAATGACCTCGTCAAACTTTCGGCTTCCGAAATCAATGCTATTATCGCCTCAAACAATGAGGCTTACTCAAAGCTTGATTTATACTCGGATAATGTTAAAAACCATTTCTTTGACATGACTGCCGTTAAGGCCTACATGGATAACTGCGTTTTCGCTCAAAAGGTTATCAATGCCAAGCCGGCGATTGAGTCACTCGGAAACGCAATGATTGCGGGATATGACACAAGCGATCTTGCCTCAATGACCGAGATTTATACGGCTCAGAAGCCGAACCTTGACTTCGTTAAGAGCGTTTCCGCTGATGTCATCGAATATGTCAGAAACAATTTTAAAGGATTTTCCGATTTTTCGGTTGAAAATGCCGAAAAATTCATGACTCAACTTGACAAGGATATTCAGCTTTATAAAATCAGAGAAATCAAGGCCGCGGTCGATTCTCTCAGAGCGCAGTATCCGGATGCCGAAGCGATTAAAGGTATTGAAGATAATCAGCTCCTTTGGAATTATTATGACCTTATCAAGGGATATAACAATACCCTTGAAACTGCGTTTACACAAAGCTATGTTGCCGAAGTTTTTGCCGACGGAACAGGCTATGTAAAAGCATTTGAAGAAGAACTTAAATTTGAATGGGATTACAGAGAAGCCGAAGAACAGTACGAATCTTTTTGGCCATGGTTCCTTCCGCTTGTATATGCCGATCTCACAAAGGTTCCGACTTCAGACATCATCGGATCTAATATTGCTGAAAATATCCCCAATATCAAAAACGCCGTTTCAAAGAAATCCGCATTTGACTCAATGTACGAAAAATATGTTTCTCTCATCGGAAAAGACGCAATGGAAACAATTTTCGGTGCCGGAGAAAACGCACTCGGGAACATTATTGATGACTATATCGCAAGGCTTTATAACACAATTCTTGCCCGACTTGAAAGCGAAGTCGGCACAGCTGTCGGTTATTACGATGCATACGGCGAAGTCAATCTTTCAAACTTTACTGCAATTAAAGACGCAATCGGAAGAGTTGAAACGAATATTTGGGATTATCTCAACAGCGATAATCCGTCACTGATTTCCGATCAGCTCAGAACGGATTATAACAGGCTTTCATCTCTTCTTAATATGTATAACAGCTTTGTCGCTTCAAAGGGTCTCAATAACTTTGAGCAAAAGCATCTTCACGACAACAACGGAATTTTCATGACCCGTGATGTTACCGATGAAGATCTCGCGAGAAAGAACGGCGAGGAATATAATGTTACCGAAGATGTGGTTAACGAAACGATCGAAAAGCTTGACAAATTCCTCACAAGTAAAGATTTTACAAACATTGTCAATATTGATGCCGATAATCTCAGTGATTATATTAAGCAGGTTCTTGCGGATAATCTTTATACGAACAAGTTCGTTAATATGCTTATGGGCGTCCTTTATCCCGAACTTGTCAAAGCACTTGAAAATCTTTATAATTCACTTCCACGTGAAGTTTGGTACGATGCAAAGCTTTGGAAAGACAAAATCAAAGTCGGATATAAGAGTCTTCCCGATCTCATTACAGGTCTCGGAATGGGTCTTTATCCGAACCAGGTTGCAAATTATATTGACGGTTTTGACACTGTCAGAAATCAGCTCTATTCGGCCGGCGGAGACTGGAACGCCTTGAAAAACGGCGGAGATCTTATTCTTGATTGGGGAATCGACAGCATTAAGCCGGAAAATTATTCATCAACCGCTGAGTTTATCAACGCCAAAAAATCAAGATTCATGAACGCAATGAGCGAATCGTTTGATGCAATTCTTCCGCTTATCCGTGTTCTCTTTGCCGATTGGGACGGCTTTAACACAACCGTAAACAAAGCTGGTTACGGTGAATACCTTGGCGTTAAATTGAACGCTGACCTTAATCTTACTGCCGACGGTTGTGCCGGTTACGCAGATCTTGTCACTCCGATTCTCGAAGCACTCGGTTGCGACGGAATTCCTTCTTATAACGAAGTGAGAGGCTATACAACGTCAAGACAGATTGTAAATGCGATTTTCAATCCGCTTATCGATTTTGTTGAAAACAAGCTTGCAAAGAACCCTGTCGCAACGCTTTGCTCGGTTCTTCCGAATCTTGCCTATGCTGTTTCGATGGACAAACTTTGGGAAAGATTCCAATATCTCAATGTCAGACTTAATTACAGAGCGAATGACTCTGCCCTCAATATCAAGGTTATTGATGACCATTATGATCTCAGACTCAATGATTTTGTTAACAAAAATTCACTTGGTCTTGATTTTGATGTTTCATCATTCAGCTCAATAGTTTCTTATCTTGTCGGAATGTTCGTTGACGGAATCGATTCTTCTTCAATGCCTATTATGAATGCCGGTTCGCTTATTACTCACGCTTCGCTTGATACAAATGCCCCGACAAAACGTCTTAACGGCGCAAGAATCAACTTCACCGCCGACAAGGCAGATGTCTTCATGGCTGTCCTCGGTTATCTTACTAAGTGCCTCGGCAACAATGATTTTGTTGACCTTGTTTATAAGCAGTTTTCAAAAGATCCGGAAATGAGCGATGAACTCAAAACGATAATTAAAAACATTTACACAAGCGTTTCAGATGAGAACGGAAACATGGCTGTTGCCGCAATCATTGAACTTCTCAATCAGACGGAGTATGCTCTTGAAGATTATAAGTGGCTGAAAGCCGATTCGGCTTCCGGAACGGTTGACGGAACAACACCTGCTTCAAAAGTATATCTCACTTATAAGAACAATTGGACAAAGCAGGCGGCCGATTATGTTGCAAATAATCTTGACGCAATCGTAAAATCGGTTCTTAAAACTTCCGGCAGTGAAGTTGATTTTTCGGCAATGATTCTTGACGGAATTAACGGAATTTTCACCAATTCGGCAGTAACTTCCGTTGCAAAGGGTCTTTCCTCAATGATTTCTCTTCCCAAGAATCTTACCGAGCTTATCAATTCGGAACTCGGTGTGGATCTCACTGCGTTTGAAAAGTATAAAGATATTGACGAAGAATATAACTGGGGCTTTGCCGACGGTGACCGCGAAGCTTTCACGAAGGCTCTCGTTTCCGTTCTCGAACCGCTCTCTCCGCTTTTCGGCTTCCTCTTCAAAGGCGAAAATATTCATATCTTTAAGAATAATGCGGATTTGGTTCTTTACGGAAACGACGGATATGACAGTGCAATCGTTCCGCTTTTGGAAGCTTTCGGATGTGAAGTTAAAAAGAGCGACGAATTTGCTTCAAAGGATACCGTTGCAACGATTCTTGACGCACTTTATGCAAGAATTGATAAACTTGCTTCCGATCCCATCAATGAAGTCGTAAATATTCTTCCCGGTGTAATCTATTATCTTTCAAGCGGAGCTCTTTCTGTTGCCGTGAGAAATCTTCTTCATCCGCTTTATGTCATTATCGACACAATCCGTCCTGTTTATGAGGTTGACGTAAAAGCACTTGCCGCGCAGCTCGGTGAATCGGTTAATCTCAAAAAGCTTGACGCTTCGTTTGTTCAGAATATCATTGAAGAAAAGACCGGACTTAAACTTGACGGACTTTCGGTACTCCTTGAAGACGTTTCAAAAGTAATCGGAAAAGAGTACTCTTCACAAAGCGAATTCCTTAAAGGCAACGCATTTAAGGGCGCATATATTGACGGTGTTTTTGACAAGGGCGATATGCTTACCGTTGTTCTCAGCTATCTTATCGAAGCACTTTCAATAGACGGAAACGCTGCGGTTGTTGACAAACTTCTCGGTGCGGAAAACTTCACCGGAGCACTTCTCAGTGTCTTTAACGGAACCGATCCGGAAAAGAAAAAAATCAATTGGATGTATTACTTTGATGAAGACACCGATTTTACAAAGCTTGACTTTGAAAAAGGCGTAATTGTTTCTCCGACTGTTGAATCGCTCACATATCCGAATAACTGGACTGCAAATTCAGCCGAATACATCAACAGCAACCTTGACGACGTAATTGCAACGGTTCTTAAGGCTGCGGGCGAAACCGGAACACTCGGAGAGGTCCTCAAATCAAAAGTCAATCTTTATACGGGCGAAAATCTTGAAAAGATTAACTCGGCGATTGTTGACCTTTTGAAGAATGTTGACAAAACGCTCGCCGAAACCGTTAATGTTGTTCTCGGACTTGACCTTTCTGCGGCTGAAAATTACAAGGCACCGGAAGGAACTCTGAGCGGTGACGAATTTGCAAACGAGCTTTCAAAGATTCTTGCTCCGTTTGAAAAGCTTCTCGATTGGCTTCTTTTCTCAGAAGATTACAGCTTCTTGACCGGAACCAAGAAAGATTCGGAAGGAAATTATATCTATAACGACCTTATCACCATCAAGGGTGGGGCAGGTTACAAAAACGGACTTGTTCCCGTTCTTGAAGCACTCGGTTGTAAGAATATTCCCGCTGAAAGTGACAGCGATGTTCTCAACAAAGCGCTGAAATCGCTCTTTGCGCGTGTCGATGAAATCCTTGCCGATCCCGCGAATGAGCTTCTTGCCGTTCTTCCGAACGTAATTTATTTCCTTAACGCCGACGGTCTCACCGCAAGTGTGTATAATCTTCTCAGTGCCGTTTATGCATTGACTGCATCTCTTGAAAAAATCGGCGCAAAGATTGATGTCAATGAACTTTTGGGCGTTGACCTTTCAGACATTTCGTTTGAAAAGATTATCTCTCTTGCCGAAGAAAAGACCGGCATGGATCTTCTCCCTGTTAAGAAAATGTTCTGTGGCCTTTGCATCGGAACAATTAAACAGTATCTTTCGGGTTCAGGCGAGTATGCCTATAAGATGGAATATGCCAAAGCAAGTGATCGTAAAGATATGATTACTCTCATACTCACAGTTCTTGTTGAAACCGTAAAACTTTCCGGAAACGAAGAAAAGCTTCGCGAACTTGTTGGAAATGACGTGTATGACGCAGTTCTCGGTGTTATGAATCTTCGCCGGTTTGATATGCAAAAGCCGAATTATAAGAATACTGAATATGCGGATACCGATAAGACATTCTCGGCGATTGAAACTTCCGTTCTTTTCTCAGGTTATAAATACGGACCTCTTTACACTCAGCAGATGGCCCAGTATATCGCAGACAACTTTGATGATTTCCTTGATAATCTTGTATATCTTCTCGGAATTGAAGTTAACGGAAATTACGTTGATTCTTTCAAGGATGTCCTTAATGCACTGGTAAACGGAAATCTTTATAACAGCAAAAACATTCAGACGATTCTTGACAAACTTCTTGAATTCAGCGGAAAAATTGACGCTGTTGACGGCGGAAATCACGTCAAAGAGCTTATTAAAGCTTCACTCGGCGTTGACCTTGACGCATGGAAGTCATACAAGGTACCCGAATTTGAAAACGACCGCGCAAAGTTCACCGAAGCTCTCTGTGATATAATCAGACCGCTTTATCCGGTTCTTAAATGGATGCTTTGCAAACAAGATTTCACTTTCTTTGTTGACGAAGAAAAGAACAATCTTGTAACACTTCTCGGTGCGGAAGGATATGCATACGGAATTATTCCGCTTCTTGAAACGCTCGGTTGTGATTCCGTTCTTACTCCCGAAAAATATTATTCCGCAGTTAATGCAAACGAAGACGCAATTGTAACGAGTATTACCGAGCCGCTCTTCGACCGAATCGACAAAATCATGTCAAATCCGGCGGATGAAATTCTTGAAATGCTTCCTCAGGTGATTTACTTTGTGAACAGCAACGGACTTGATACATGCTTCAAGAATGCGCTTCATTCGGTATACGGAATTCTCAATGCAATTGAGCCGCTCGTAAAGGTTGATCTTTACAGCCTCATCAAAGTCAGACTTGATGAAGTAACCTTTGAAAGTCTTTACAAATATGCGCTTGAAAAGATTGAAGAAAAGACCGGTCAAAAGCTCAGCTCTCTCGGCGGAGATGCCTTTCTTGAACTCACTGTAGGAAAGCTTGTAAGTTATACGTCCGCAAACGGCGAAAAAGCTTACAAAATGATTTATCAGTCAAACACAGCAAAGGCTGAAATGGTCACTGTTATCGAGAGGCTTGCAATCAGGTTTGTCATGAACGAAGACAACAGAACAAAGGTTTTGAATATTCTCAAATCCGAATGCAACATGAGTCCGGATGCCGAAAAATATGTCAAGGCCGTTCTTGATCTTCTTGCAACTTATGCAACGACTCATTTCGGAATGGATCAGTCTCTCTTTGCAATCTATGAAATCTTTTACGGCGCAAAGACAGGAACCGATTATTCGGCGTCGGGCCTTAAGAATCTCAACGCAAAATGGAAAGAGATACTTAAAATGCTCAACGGTTCCGATGATCCGAATGCTCAGGGACTCGGAACACTCATCGGTAAGATTCTTGATAAGTATCTTGACGGAATCTTTGATTCAAACGGTCTTGCTTCAAACGGATTCATCGTTTTCTGGCAAAAAATTGTTGAATTGTTCAAGAAGATTGCTGAGTTTTTCAACAAGCTTTTTAAGTAAAAAACCTAAAGCGACAGTCCTTGCGGCTGTCGCTTTTTTGCGGATTTGCTGTTGACTGAAAAAAGCAAAAGTGCTATAATTATATCAATAAAATAATTCGGAGGTGAAATTCATGGACAGTTGCGATAGTACAGGGCGACGTACACAAAGCGATGGCGTTTTTCGGAAAAAGCAGTTGTTCGTGAACTTCGGATAACCTTCAATGCACCATAAACTTTGCTCCATCGCTTTATGTTTGCCTATTCTGCACTGTTGAAACCGTTGTTTCCCGCCATAGGTAAAAATTGAGCGGTGGATTTTTTGCGCCTTTTTTTGGGCGAAAGGAGGCAGTTTATGGAAAAGGAAGTATTGAACGAATCGGCTTATGTCAGCGAAATTCTTGAAATTTTAAGGAGTAATCTTCCGAGAGAAGAGCTGATCGAGCAACTTTCGGATTATCATGAAAGCGATATTGCCGATGCGCTCGAGCTCATGACAAAAGAGGAAAGAAAAAAGATTTATCCGGTTCTCGGGGCTGAATATGTTGCGGAAATTTTTTCTTATATTGAGAACCCGACGCAGTATCTGCATGAAATCGATGTCAAAAAAGCCGCAAAGGTTCTTTCCGAGATGGATTCCGACGATGCGATTGACGCTTTGGAAGGTTTTGATGAATCGGAGCAAAAGCAAATTGTTGAAATGCTCGACGAGGACGCCGGAAAAGACGTCAAAATGATTCTTTCCTATGAAGACGATGAAATCGGAAGCGAGATGACAACGAATTTCATTGTTATTCATCGCGGATTGAATATTAAGCAGGCAACTCATGAGCTCATCAGACAGGCCGGAGAAAACGACAACATTTCAACAATTTATGTTGTTGACGAGGATGAAAAATTTTACGGCGCAATTGACCTGAAAGAGCTGATAGTCGCAAGGGAATATCAAAGCCTTGAAGATCTGATACTTACGTCTTATCCGTATGTAAACGATTATGAGAAAATCAGCGATTGTATTGAAAGACTTAAAGATTATGCCGAGGACTCAATTCCCGTCCTTTCAGAAAACAGAGAAATTCTCGGTGTTATCACTGCGCATGACATTGTCGAGGTTGTCGATGAGGAAATGGGCGAGGATTACGCAAAACTCGCCGGTTTGACTGCCGAAGAGGACATAAACGAACCGCTCGGAACCAGCATAAAAAAGAGACTTCCGTGGTTGATAGTCCTTTTGTTTCTCGGAATGGCCGTTTCCTCGGTTGTCGGCGTTTTTGAATCCGTTGTTGCCGTGATACCTCTTGTTATGTGCTTTCAGTCTTTGATTCTTGATATGGCCGGAAACGTTGGAACCCAGTCGCTTGCCGTAACAATTCGGGTTTTGATGGATGAGAATCTTTCGGCAAAGGATAAGTTCGTTCTCGTTTTCAAGGAGATGCGAGTCGGTTTTCTCAACGGACTGTTTCTCGGAACAATGGCTTTCATTTTTGTCGGTCTTTATGTTGCGTTTGCAAAAGGAAATACGCTCGGATATTCCTTTGCAATTTCCGGTTGCGTCGGAGTTTCGCTTTTGCTGGCAATGATAATTTCGAGTCTTGTCGGAACGCTTATTCCGATGTTCTTTCATAAGATTAAAGTTGACCCGGCCGTTGCTTCCGGTCCGCTCATTACTACGGTGAATGACCTTGTTGCCGTTGTAACTTATTACGGACTTGCGTGGTTGCTTTTAATTAAAGTTATGAACCTTGCTTGAAGATAAAATATAATGAAAGTGGACAGGCGAAAAGCCTGTCCACTTTTTTTCATATTGCTCTGATTTATTTTGAAGCGGAAACGCTGTCGCGCTTTGCAATGAAATCCTGAATCTGCTGTTTAACTTCTTTTCTGTCGAGTTTATAGAACAACATCGGAATCATGCTAAGCCCCGTGCAGAGGCCGGGAATGAACCAATAAGCGGCCATAACAACGTTTTGCATGTGCGGCGTAACCTGAGAGAAGGTCATTGTTCCGACGTATCCGGAAAGGCCGACGATGAAGATTCCGACGGCAACGGAAAAGGCATTCGCAATTTTGATTGAAAGGCTGAGAACGGAATACTGAATTCCTTCGGTACGTTTTCCTGTTGTCATTTCACGGTAGTCAACAGAATCCGAAAGCATGATGAGCGGTGCAAAGCCGTGAGGGCCGAACATGAAATTGATTACGAACTGGCCGAGAAGGATTCCCCAAAGTGAATGGAACCAAGCCGGACCGAACGCAAAGAGGAAGTAATATCCCATTGCAACAATTGCGCCGTAAACACCGAAAATCATAAATGTCTTTTTAACGCCGAGCTTTTTTGAAATCACAGGAGTGAGAACAACCGAAAGCGTTGAAGGAATTGCCGCACCGATTCCGAGAATAATCGGAAGGTTTTCACCGGCAAGAGTAATTCCGAGTCCGGGAATTGTGACCTCGTCAAGAAGTACCGCAGCGGCCTGAACGCCGATGCTGACAGCCATATTCCGTCCGAAACCGAGCATGTTTACAAGGAAAATAATCATAAGCGGTTTGTTTGAAACAAGTTCGGAGAACATTTCCTTAAAGCCCATTTTGTTCGGGGCACTCTTGACAACTTCTTTTGAACCGCGAACCATGATTGCGGTTGTGATGATTGCAAAAACACCCATTGCGATTGCGGAAATTATGTACTCTTTTTTAGTGATAACCGCAGAACCGGTGAGCATGCAGATTACGGGAACAACAAGGTTCGGTGCAACGAGAGCGAGGGATTTGAGCATGTTTGCAATTCCGGCGCAGGTGTTTTTTTCATCGCTTGAAGGACTGAGAACGGCGAGCATACCTTGGCTCGGAATGTCCGCAAAGCTCATAACAACATTCCAAAGAACAGTTGTTATTGTAATATAAGCGTACTTCAAAGTCTCGTTTTTAAAATCGATTGCAACGAACATGAGCGTTGTTATGAGTGCAAAGGGGATGATGCTCATGGCGATGAAGGGCTTCATTTTTCCCGATTTGAAGTGTGCCGAGTCAATGATATTGCCGATAATCGGGTCTGCAAGAGAACTGATTATTTTTGCAATAAGAATAATTACCGCACACTTGGTGAGATCTGCGGCGAGAACACTGGTGTAAAATTGCGATTGATAAGTGTTGATGTAGCCGACGAGAAGCTGAATTCCGAAAATTCCGACGGAATAAATAATAATCTTCCCGAGCGTCAGCGTTTTTGTTGAGTTTTTCTTCATTACTGATTTTCTCCTCTTTAAATTAATAATCTTTTCTTTGCCGGGCAGCAAATACTTTACTATGTTATCACAATTCAAAAGTTTTTACAATATATTTTCTGTCACAACCTGAAAATTGAAAGAAAAAAGAGCACAGTTTACGAGAAAAACTGTGCTCTTTGAAATCAGCGGGCGGATTATTTAGATTTTTTGAGTGTAACCGCTCTGATAACAATTAAGGTCACAATCATCATTACGATTGAAATCGGAAGAACAATCATCCAGTTTGAAACGAAGCCCGCAATTACATAGCTGACAGCCGAAACTCCGGCAACTGTAAGAGCATACGGAAGCTGGGTTGAAACGTGGTTGATATGGTCGCACTGTGCACCGGCCGAAGCCATGATTGTTGTGTCCGAAATCGGTGAGCAGTGATCGCCGCAAACGGCGCCTGCCATGCAGGCTGAAATTGCAACGATAGTAATCGGTTCGCCGTGAGTAAATACGCTGAGAACGATCGGAATAAGAATTCCGAATGTACCCCACGAAGTACCGGTTGCGAACGAAAGACCGACGGCAATAAGGAAGATGATTGCCGGAAGGAAAGACTGGAATGTGCCTGCCGTTCCTTCAATAAGACGAGAGATGAAAATCTTTGCGCCGAGGCTGTCGGTCATTGCTTTAAGAGTCCATGCGCAGGTGAGAATGAGAATCGCCGGAACCATTGCTTTGAAGCCTTCGGGAAGCGATTCCATGATTGACTTGAAGGAAATGACTCTTCTGATAAGGAAGTAGACAACCGTAATAACCATTGAAACTGCGGCACCGAAAGCAAGACCGATTGAAGCGTCGCTGTTTGAGAAAGCGGTGATGAAGTTTTCTCCGCTGAAAAATCCGCCGGAATAAATCATTCCGATAATACAGCAGATGATGAGAATAACAACGGGGATAACGAGGTCGCAAACACGTCCCTTTTCGTTGACTTCGCCTTCTTCGGTTCCGATTTTCATTCCGCTTGTGAAAAGGTCGCCGTTTTCAATTGCGTTCTTTTCGTGAAGTTTCATCGGGCCGTAATCGAATTTTGAAAGCGAGATGAAAATCATCATTACAATTGTGAGAAGCGCGTAAAAGTTGTAGGGAATAGCGCTGACAAAAAGGCTGATTCCGTTTTCGGCGCCTGCGCCTCTTGCGAAACCGGCAACCGCCGCAGCCCATGAAGAAATCGGAGCTATGATGCAGACCGGAGCCGCCGTTGCGTCAATAAGATAAGCAAGTTTTGCTCTTGAGACCTTGTTTCTGTCGGTAACCGGGCGCATAACCGAGCCGACGGTGAGACAGTTGAAATAATCGTCAATGAAAATGAGTACGCCGAGCGCCATTGTTGCAAGCTGAGCGCCGACACGGGACTTGATGTGCTTTGATGCCCAGCGGCCGAACGCAGCAGAACCGCCGGCTTTGTTCATCATTGAAACGAGTGCACCGAGAAGCACAAGGAAAATGAGAATACCCATGTTGTAAGAATCTGCAAGGCTTGAAACGAATCCGTCCGACATGACGTGCTTGATTGTTCCTTCAAAGTTTGCGCCGGCATAAATCACACCGCCGACAACAATACCTATGATGAGCGAAGAGTAAACTTCCTTAGTGATAAGCGCAAGAACAATTGCGATGATCGGCGGAAGGAGCGAAAGAATTGTTGCGTAGCTTTTTACCGATTCGCGAACCTTTGCAATGGCGGCGTCAATGTGGATTTTGAAGTCGGGATCGCCTTCAAGGTTGTCGGCATATGCGTCAACATAATCGTGAGCGGAATCGCTGTCGCTCAAATCATAGTCGATTGCGTCTTCGCCTTCGCCAAGTGTAAATTTTGAGTCCTGAGCAGTGGCAACTGCCGGAGCATTGTCTGCCGGTGTCAACGAGGTAACAACGGCGCCGTCTTCTGCAAAAGCAACCGTGAACGCAGAAATCATTATTACTGCGAGCATGAAGAATGCGAGAAGAAGTTTTGCGGATGTTTTTCTTTTTCTGTTCATTTTTTTCCTCCTGAATGGATTTTTTATTGTTTCCTGTTTTCACGGGAAAAGAAAAGAGACCGCAAAGAAGCAGTCTCAAAAAAAGCAAAAATCTTTTTGTGACAGCTCTCCGCAAAAGCGACAGTCGCCGGGATATTGTCCCGACGCCCAGCTAAGCAAGAACTGCCTTGCAGTACTCACAAAAGAACTCCCCGAAAAAGTCCCCGCTTCGGCAAAACTTCCTTTCTTCCGCCTTCGGTGTCCTTCGGGAGACGGGCAAAAAGCCCAAAGCGAAATACTGATAAGTCCTGCGCCTCTATCTTTTCATATTATTACATATTAATATGTTAAAGTCAAGGCGTTTTTGATATTTTGTCGATAGGAAAGTTAAAAGTGCAGCGACCTTTTTAAAACACAATAAATCCGCAGTCCTGTTTAAATGGGACTGCGGATTCTTTTATTCACTCTTTGCAAGCAGCTTTTTGTAACTCATATCCATACCGAATGCGCCGAGCGGAGCTGTTATGATTATTGCGAGCACGGCAACCGAGAGAACGATTTTTCCGCACGGCAGACCAAGCGAAAGCGGAACCGAACCGATTGCCGCTTGAACCGTCGCTTTTGGCAGGTACGAAATAACGCAAAAAAGTCTTTCCTTAAAATTCAGAGGTGTTTTGATGAGGCAGACAGCAACACCTGCCGATCTTATCGCAAGCGCGATAAAAATCATGCCGACTGCCGCAAGTCCGGCTTCAAGCGTATACCTGATGTCAACCGCCGCACCGACAAGTACGAACAAAACAACTTCAGCCGCAAGCCAAAGTTTTCCGAATTTTTCGGAGAGCCTTTTTGAAACGCTTTCAACGCTTTTGAGCTTGAGAACACATGCCATACTGACCACGGCAAGAAGTCCGGAAACGGAAACATAGTTCTTTACAAGTGTTTCAATCGTCATGAGCAAAAACGAAACGCCGAGAACTATGATAACCTTCATGCTGTTTCGGACAAGATGCTTGTGTGCGTAAGCCGTTTCAAAGAGCTTTGAAAGTATGAAGCCGAAAACTGCGCCTAACGCAATTCCGAGAATAACAGAAATCGGAATACTCAAAAAATCCGTGAATTTTGCGTGCCCTCCCTGTGCAATGTTTGCAAAGGTTGAAAAAAGGACAATCACAAAAATATCGTCGCACGAAGCACCGGCCATAATAAGTTGCGGGATGCTTTTGTTTGTGCCGTACTCTTCGTCAATGAGCCGAACTGTCCGCGGAACAACGACGGCAGGGGAAACAGCGCCCAAAACCGCACCCATCACCGCAGCTTCAATCCGCGTGACGCCCAACAAAAGCGGTGCAAAAAGAACATAAGCCAAAATTTCAAAACTTGCCGGAACAAACGACATCATAACCGCCGGACGACCGACTTTTTTGAGGTCGGAAAGGTTCAGCGAAAGCCCTGCTTTTATCAGTATGATTATAAGCGCAATCTGCCGAAGTTCCGCTGAAATTCCGAGTATCGACGGATCGAGAAGATTAAGCACATACGGACCGAGAATGATTCCGGTTGCAAGCATTCCGACAATTCGCGGAAGTTTCAGCTTTTGGAAAATTGCGGCCGCCGAAAGGCCAACGAGAAAAACGAGTGAAAGTGACGCTAACATAAAAAATCCTCCCATAAAACGCAGAAAAGCCAATGCCCCCTGCAAAATAAAATTGCAGAAGTCATCAGCTCAAAAAAAGCGGTTTCAGCGTTTGCTGCGGGAGAACCTCATTCCCTTTTGATTTTTTATATCTTATCACGTTTTAATAAAAATTGCAACCGTTTCGCCGTCAAAAAGTCGGCGGCTGTTTTTGCGGCGAAAAAAGTTTTTTAATCCGTTTGTATCGGTGGAAAACAGATTGAAAAAACTTGACCGACATGGTACAATATATCAAAATGCTCCAATCGGACAAGACGGATTGTAAAAATGAGGTAAGAAAGAAATGAAACTTAACGAAATAAAAGTCGGCGAAAGCGTAAAAATCACCTCTGTCGGCGGAAGCGGAACTTTGAGGCAACACTTTCTTGATATGGGCGTGATTCCCGGCGCAACGGCAAAGCTGATTCAGTTTGCACCCATGGGAGATCCGATGGATCTGCTTATTCACGGATATGAGCTTACGCTGAGGTTGTCCGATGCCGCTCAGATTGAGGTTGAACCCGTGAAAGCGGCGATGAGCTTCAAAATGAACCCTGACGATGTCACCGATGAAGATGAGCACCCGGGGCTTGGCGAAGACGGAAAATACCACGTCAAAGGAAGCGAAAACCCCGTTCCGAAGGGTACTCTCTTGACGTTTGCTCTTGCAGGAAACCAGAACTGCGGAAAAACAACGCTTTTTAATCAGCTCACCGGCTCAAATCAGCACGTCGGAAATTTTCCGGGCGTAACCGTTGACCGAAAAGACGGCGCAATCCGCGGATACCCGAACACGAAAGTTACCGATCTTCCGGGAATATATTCCCTTTCTCCTTATACAAGCGAAGAACTCGTTTCACGTCAGTATATTCTTGATGAAAAACCCATAGGCATAATCAATATCGTTGACGCGACCAATATTGAACGTAATCTTTATCTTACGCTTCAGCTCATGGAACTCGGAATACCGATTGTTCTTGCTCTCAACATGATGGACGAAGTCAGAGGAAACGGCGGAACAGTCAACATCAATCGGATGGAGGAAATGCTCGGAGTTCCCGTTGTTCCGATTTCTGCGGCAAAGAACGAAGGTGTTGACGAACTTATTCGCCATGCCGTTCATATTGCTCAGTATCGGGAATGTCCCGGAAGAACCGATTTTTGCGACGAAAACAACAACGGGGGAGCGGTTCACCGCGCTCTTCACGGAATCATGGAACTCATCAGTGACCATGCCGAAGCCGCTGGACTTCCTTTGCGTTTCGCCGCAACAAAAGTTATCGAAGGAGACGAACTGATTCTTAAAGCTCTCAAACTTTCGGAAAACGAAACCGAAATGATTGAGCATATCGTTGTTCAAATGGAAAGTGAGCGCGGACTTGACCGTGCGGCCGCAATTGCGGATATGCGGTTTTCATTTATTACACATCTTTGCTCACGCTGTGTTGTGAAACCGGCCGAAAGCAAGGAACATAAGCGCAGCCGAAAGATTGATAAAATTTTGACCGGAAAATATACGGCGATTCCGGCTTTTGTAGGGATTATGGGACTTGTTTTTTATCTGACGTTCAATGTTGTCGGGGCGGCTCTTCAGAATCTTCTTCAAATGGGAATTGACGCCGTTTCCGAATTCGTTGACAAGGCGCTTACAAACGCCGGTGTAAACGAGCTCATTCACTCGCTGATAATTGACGGCGTTTTCGGCGGAGTCGGAAGTATTCTCAGTTTTATTCCGATAATTCTCATTTTGTTTTTGTTCCTCTCGCTTCTTGAAGACAGCGGATATATGGCCCGAATTGCATTCGTTATGGATAAACTTCTTCGCAAAATCGGCCTTTCCGGCCGAAGTATTGTTCCGCTTTTGATCGGTTTCGGCTGTACCGTACCGGGCGTAATGGCAAGCAGAACAATGCCTTCTCAGCGAGACCGCAGACTTACAATAATGCTCATTCCTTTCATGAGTTGTACCGCAAAGCTTCCGATATACGGCCTTTTGACTCATGCGTTTTTCCCGAAATACAGCGGTCTAATAATGGTTTGTCTTTATTTTCTCGGTGTTCTTTCGGCAATCGTCGTTGCTTCAATCATGAAACGCACCGCCTTCAAGGGCGAAGCCGTTCCGTTCGTTATGGAGCTTCCGAATTACCGAATGCCGAAATTCAAAAACGTTGTTCATCTCCTTTGGGACAAGGCAAAGGACTTTCTTCAAAGGGCATTCACGGTGATTTTTGTTGCAACGGTTGTAATTTGGTTCCTTCAAAGTTTTGATTTTCGCCTTAATCCCGTGCTTGGGGAACAGGAAAAAAGTATGCTTTCAATGATTGCCGGCTACATTGCCCCGATTTTTGCACCGCTTGGTTTTGCCGATTGGAGAATTTGTACTTCGCTTATTGCCGGATTCATGGCGAAGGAAAGCGTTGCTTCAACGCTTTCGGTCCTGCTCGGCGGCGCATCGATAACAACGCTTGTTGCACCTGCCGGAGCGCTTGCGCTTCTTGCGTTCTGTTTGCTTTATACGCCATGCGTTGCGGCGATTGCTTCAATCAGACGTGAACTCGGCGGAAAATGGGCGGCCGGAGTTGTTGCCGGTCAGTGCATCATTGCTTATCTTGTTGCACTCATTGTTAAATTTATTGCCGGAGTGATAATATGAATGTTGCCGATGTAATCTGCCTTGCCTTGATTTTGCTTGCGCTTATCGGCGCAATTGTTGCAATTCTTAAAGGAAAAAGGGGATGTTGCGGAAAGCACGGCGGCGGTTGTGACTGTTGCTGCGAAAACTGTAGCCGATCTTGTGACAAACGCAGGTAATGTGTTTTTAAGAAAAAAACAGCCGCAAGGCAGAGCATCAGGCTTTGTTTTGCGGCTTGCTTTGTTTTTGGCAATTATGAAATCAAATATTGCAAATATAACTTTTAAGACAACTTTTAAGCTTTGATACATCAGGACATATTTGCCGGGTTTATCCATAATTAATCTTTTTGGTTGACTGATATTCAAAAATTTGATAAAATATTTTAACAAATTATTCATTTGTTTTATCAGGGGTAGAGAGGATGAGTCTTTTTTGGATAACTCAATGGTTTTTGTTCCGTCATTAAGTGAAAACCAACTAAAAATTTATTCGGTATTTTTGAATTTGAGAAAAGAAAAGCCTATCGAAAAAATCACAGTGGTTGAGCTTTGCAAAATTGCCGATGTCAACCGTTCAACTTTTTATAGAAGCTTTTACGACATTTATGATCTTGAAGAAAAAATTGAGGATTATTGCGCCGGTGCGGTAACTCAATTTTTTTGTACACTTGATTTTTCTTCGGTTGTGAAATGTATCGAAAGCGGGAGCTTTGAAAAAAGCATTTTTAATTTTGATGATCCGATTGCTTTGGATGCGTTTTCAACTTTCAGGTATTCTCATGAGCTTTTTCAAAAGGTTTTCTCAAGTCTTGTCAGGAACGCGCCGTTTTTGAAAGACAAAAGCCATAAAAATTCGGATTTGCTTGAACCGGAATTCGGCTTTGTTCTCACGGGTGCTTTGCTTTCCGGAAGAAGTAGTCTTTATAACGGTGAAGAGAATACTTCAGAGATAATGTCTATCGCATTTTCGGCTTTTAAAGCATTTTACGACAAAGTTGTCAATGATGAGGATTTTGATCCGCTTCCGGTTTCGGCAAGCGAGAATTGTTCGGTTGAAAGCAAAAAGGAACGTCTCAACGTCAAAAAAACGAAAAAGAGTTTGAAAAAAGCGTTTCTTGAGCTTACACGAAAAAAGCTGAACTCAAAAATCGGTGTTTCAGAGCTTTGCGAAAAAGCCGAAATCAGCAATTCGACTTTTTATCTGCATTATAACAGTATTGAAGATTATAAAGATAGCTTGGGCGAGGAAACTATTGAAAATTTTTATGAAATCGCAAAGAATGTTTATTCACATATGGGCGAAGAAAAACTGAAAATCAAGGAACTTGTTTCCTACATTGAAAAGAGCAAAGAAGTTTTCAACGCCTTTAACCGAATGAAAGGAACCGATGATATTTATAAGTATCCTCAGGCTTTTGCAGATTCATTTTTTGAATTGATCGAAAAAGACTATTGCAGCAAATTCGATTCAAAAACAGCATTTTCTTTTGTTTGCAACTGTGCTTGGGGAGTGCTTTTTGAACCTTTTGATGATTCTGATCTTCCTTCGTCCTTTGTGTTCAGACTTGCATACTTTGTTTTCATTCATCTTTTTGAACTAAAAGATAAGCCTAAAGATGAAATCAAAACCAAATAACCTAACCGCCGTTTTCGGCAGTTTTTACATAGGTCAACTTCATAAAACAGACGTCATAGTTACGGTTATGTTAAGGCAAATTAAAGCGAAAAGACACGCCCCAAAACGGAGCGCGTCTTTTCTTATACAGTGAATACAAGAGAAATGAGGAATTATTTAAACTATCGGTGTAAGACCTCTGTATTCATTATTTGAAGAGATTTCTGAAGAATTCGGCAATCTTCTGGAAGAAGGCCTTGATTTTGTCGATGAAGGTGAGCTTTCTGATTGTTGCGCCGCAAACGTCGCAGGTGTTGTCTCCGTCAGCGTCGGTATGACCTGTTGCGGGAATTGTTTCCTGAGCGGTGATTACGGTTCCGCAAACCGAGCATTTTGCACCTTCGGTGAGACCTGATTCTGTGCAAGTCGGAGCCTTTCCGGGAATGGTAACGACAGTGTGTCCTGCGGCGGGAACGATGTCTCTTTTTTCTGTTGCGTCGCAACGAGAGCATTTGTAAACTGTGTAACCTTCGGCTGTGCAAGTCGGAGCAACGGTTTCGCCCTTAACTGAAATGTCGTGGCCGAGAGCCTTTGTTTCTTCACATCCGCTGAGAACGGCACCGCAAGCGGAACATTTTGTTCCTGCGGTTGAACCTTTTTCGGTGCAGGTTGCAGCTTTTGCTTCAACGTCAACAACAGGACCGGCGTGGATTGCGCCTTCGGTTGTTTCTTCGTGTCCGGAAAGCCACTTTCCGCAATCCTTACATCTTGTGCCTTCGGTGTAACCGGTGCTGATGCAGGTTGCCGGGATGGCTGAGATTGTGACAACGTTTGCGTGTTCGCAATCGCTCTTGACGAGTGACGGAAGAATTCCGCTTTCTCTTACGAGTTCAAGAACTGCTGGAACAAGGTTTGATTTAACCGAGTTAATGCTTACCATGTTTCTTGCGGCAATACCCTGGTCGCTGAGAGAACCGGTGAATTCCTGCTGAACCGTGAGTGAATCTTTGTAAAGTTCAGCTTCAACAGTATTCGGGAATACGGCATCAACAATGTGATCCGAAGCCTTGACAAGAGCGTAAGTTACGCTTGCACCCTTTGCAACGTCGTCGGTCTTGACGTCGGTTTCAAAAAGACGAAGGAAGTTGTCGAAGTTGCCGGCGAGAACGTCACCGAATACGATATTGTCAATGATGTTTTCAAAGTCAACGGCAAGACCCTTGCCGGCACAGTTTGAAAGAAGTGAGCCAAGCGGGAGAATTGCGTTTGCAACTGTTCCGATCTTGTCGAATACGTTTGCGTTTCTGTCGATGGAGGATACGCAAACGATGATTCCGTCGGTGAGATCGAGAACGCGGTCAACCATTGCATTGAGAGTTGATTCCCAATCGGCGGTCTTTGCGACGTCAAACTTGAAGTCAACGTGAGGAATGATTGCTTCGTCTGCTTTCGCATTGAGCTTATCAATGCACTTATTGATGATTTCGTTAGCCTTCGGGAAGCCGT
>JAUNFH010000013.1:24565-25962 GCA_030525185.1 Clostridia bacterium | reverse complement strand
ATTTATATGGTGAAAGCAGTGAAGTTTAAACGGGAGCCTCGCGAGACTCCCCTACTATGGAAAATTTAAAGCGGAACTTTTAAATTCACCGCAAGAAATCCGCGGAAAGAAGGAAAGGAAAAACAATCTCTCCGGTTTTCTCTGACTGAAAACCATGACAGAGTGTGGTTTAAAGATAATAGCGGATTGGTGTTATTAAAAAGAGAGATCAGCAGACGAAACCGTTGTAGCCGCATCGGTGGGCGATATTTTGATTTTCTCCCGCAAATCAAAATTCGTTCACCAAATGCGGCGTACCGAAAAGAGTGCTTTTGGGTACTTTTGGGACGACAGCCAAAAGTACCCCCAGCGGAGCGGTCGGATGTAAATTCAAAAGAAACCCGTGCGGTTAAAGGAACAACAACAAAACAATAAGCCGTAGCGTAGGAAATTCTCTCCCTCAGTCGGCAGAGCCGACAGCTCCCTCACTGGAGTGAGACAAAGGGGAAAACGACGGTCTGATGTAGATTTGAAAGGAATCCGTTCGGTTAAAGAACTCAGCCAAAGAGGTAACATAAAAACGAAATTGTGACAAATCGACTTCTTTGTGTATATTGAAAACAGAACGAAAGAATGATATAATATTAATAATTTGTGAACACAGGAGAATTATATATGAGTTATAAACTTGATTTGAAAGAAAAAATCGCACTCATCACGGGCGCGGCCGGAGGAATCGGCATTGAGTGCGCAAAGGGCTTCCTTGAAAACGGAGCCTCTGTTTTCCTTTGCGACCTCAACGAAACCGCACTCTCTGAAACGGCGGAAAAACTTCAAAAGGAATATCCCGACTCAAAAGTTGCCTTTGCACGTTGCGACATTACAAAAGACGAAGACGTTGAAGCGGCTCTCAAAAAAGCAGAAGACGAATTCAAAACGGTTGACGTTCTCGTTAACAATGCGGGTGTTGCCCATGATGTTTACAGTATGCTTGAAACCCATGAAGGCTGGGGAAAGGTTATTGACATTAACCTCACCTCTCAATTCTTTTTCACTCAAAAGGTTTTTAACCGCTTTTGGAACAAAAAGAAAGGCGGAAAAGTTGTTTTCATGTCGTCACTGAGCGCCTTCGTTGCCGTTCCGTCCGCCGCAGCATACAGCGCAAGCAAGGGTGCCGTTCTTCAGATGACGAAATCGCTTGCGGGAGAGTGGGCGCGTTTCGGCGTCCGGGTCAACTGCGTTTGCCCCGGTTTTGTTGAAACTCCGCTCATTGAAGCTCAGCTCAAGGATGAACGGTGGATGGGATATATGAACGTCCGTATTCCGCAAAAAAGGCTTGCAAAGCCGGAGGATATCACCGGGGCGGTTCTTTTCCTTTCTTCCTCACTTTCGGATTACGTTACCGGAACTTCAATCGT
>JAUNFH010000013.1:0-24555 GCA_030525185.1 Clostridia bacterium | reverse complement strand
GCGGCTGAGACAACAATAACGACTTTTTGATTTCTCCTTGACAGGGGTTCTCATACGGACTATACTTTAAGCGAGAAAATTTTTCGGAGGAATCAATTATGAAAAAAGCCGGTAAAGCAAAAAAAGCCTTAATCGCAGTCGGATGTGTTGTCCTTGCGGTTGCCGTCGGCGCGGCAATTTGGGTGACGTCCGTTCACTTCGGCGCAAAAAAGAACAATCTCATAAAACTCGACACCTCGTCCGTTCCCGAACCCGTTGCCGGTCCGGAAAAGGAAGATTACGTTCAGCTGAGCGACGTAAAAATGCATTATGCCGTTTATGGAAAAGGCGGTCACCCGCTCATTCTGATTCACGGAAACAGCCTTGACCTCACCTCGCTCGACGAAGCGGCGAGATATCTTGCGAATGATTACACCGTTTATTCGCTTGACAGCCGTTGCCACGGAAAAAGCACCGATCCGGGAGAAATTTCTTACGACCTGATGGCAAAAGATGTCAAGGAATTCATTGAAAAAACGGGGCTTGAAAAGCCGTATGTTGTCGGCCACAGCGACGGAGCCATTGTTGCTCTCACCGTTGCCTACACATATCCCGATCTTCTCGGCGGTTTCGTTGCCTGCGGAGCGAACACCGATCCGAAAACGTTCAAAGCGTTTTTCACCCTCGCCGTGAAGAACAACAACCGGAAAAAACCGGACAAACTCAACGACATGATGCTCACCGAGCCGCACATCACGAAAGACGACCTTTCAAAAATCAAATGTCCGGCGTATATCGTTGCCGGCGAGTTTGACATCATGGACCTTTCGGACACGGTTTTCATCCACGATTCAATCAAGGACAGCAAAATCGCAATTGTTGAAATGAACGACCATTCCTCTTACATTGCAAGAGAAAACAGCGGGGAGAAAGCGTATGCCCTCGTTTCGCCGTTTTTTAAATCGCTCGAAGACTGAACGTGATAATTTTTCAACGGAAAATATGTTAAACCGATTGCAACTTTCTTAAAATAAATTAAAAACATTTTGAAATTATTTATAAAATAACAATGTTTTTAAGGTTCAGTTAAGGTTCACCTCATATTCTCTTCTCATACAGGTAACAGCTTGTTCACAAAACGGCTGTTATTCGTGAAATTTATTATGTGAGGTGAAATGAAATGCAGGCAATTATCGACGCTATCAAGAACTTTGACTTCAGCTCAATCGACTTCTCAGCAATCGTTGCAAAGATCACCGAAATCGTTAACAAGATTCTCGGCATGCTCCCCCTTGCAAAATAAGTTGAATTGACAACGGCAACCCCGAAGGCTTTTGCTTTCGGGGTTGTTTTTTTGTGAAAATTGTGGTAAAATCAACTTGCTTTTCAAACAAAATTTAAAACAAAGGGAGACAAAATTCGATGAAAAGATTTAAGAAAGCAATTGCGCTCGTTCTTGCCGTTTTGATGGTTTCGTCGTGCTTTGCGGCAACAGCTTCGGCAGGAAACTTCAAAATTGACGACGCAACAAAACAAAAGGCCGAAAACACTCTCTATATGGTTCTTGACAAGGTTGTTTCGGCGGCGGTTTCCGCCCTCAACCGAATCATTCCGGGCCGTGACTGGAGCGGAAGCTTCCCCGATATCGACAATTACAAGCCGGACAATTTTTATCCCGGCGACGCAAAGTTTGAAACTTCGGTGAAGGCGGATTCAAAATGGAAGGTCGGTTTTTCAAAGGCTTCGCTTCTTGATGGACTTGAATTCAAAAACGGAACATATCTTTACAAAGGAAAAAAGCTGAACATGGCCGGAACTCTTGAACCGCTCAAGGGCAGACATCCGACCGAAATTATTGACGACCAGCAGGTTTGCACTTATGCAATTTCGGATTCGACAGGCGGAACGGTTGTTCACGCTGTCATTGACGGCTACGGAATCGCAAGCGGAGACGTTGCTTCAATCAGAGCCGCGCTTTCGGATTTCGCAAAGAAGAACAACATTGTTTCAATCAATGTTTCCGTTCTTCATCAGCATTCGTGCATTGACATTCTCGGAATGGGCGCACCGCTCCTTCCGGCGCTTCTTCTCAATCCGTTCCTCAGCATTCTCGGCGCAGACACCGACAAATTCATCGGCGGAAAAACTCCGGAATTCATGACGAACGTTGTTTCAACCGTTGCTTCAACGGTCAAAGAAGCGGTCAAAGACATGACGGCCGGAACGCTTTATTACGGAAACGTTGACGCTTCCGAATATATTTATGACAAGCGCGAACCGAAGGTAATCGACCCCGACCTTCACAGATTCCGCTTTGTTCCGGACGATTCAAAGGAAAGCGAAATTTGGATTTGCGAAGGCGGTCTTCACGCTGTCGGCGCAGGAATTTCAACGACAAAAATCAGTGCGGACTTCCCGTATTACATCAGAGAAACAATCAACAAAGCAACCGGTGCCGACGTTGTTTATGTTCAGGGCGCCGAACTTGCAATAACGGGAAATTACGATTCGTTGACTTATGACGATTCCGTTCCGGGCGCAAACGTAAAAGCGATGGGCGAAGCCCTTGCCGGAAGACTTATGTCAATCAAAGACGAAACAAAACTTGACCCGGTTCTCAACATTGCCCATCAGAACGTTTATATCAAAATCACAAACCAAATTCTCGAACTTGCAATCAGAGAAGGACTCGTCAATTCAACTCTTGCAAAGAACGGCTCCGGCTTCACCGCCGTCAGCGAAATCGGCTATATGGAGCTGGGAAACAAAGTCGGCGTTATGATTGTTCCCGGCGAAATTTCACCCGAACTTCTTTGGGGCGGAGTTATTGAAAAGGAAAACACCTGGACGGGAAAAAGCTGGGATTATCCGCCGTTCGCCGAAACCGCAAGGGTTGAAAAGCTCCTTTGCTTCGGTCTTGCGAACGACCAGATCGGTTATATTCTTCCCGACAACGATTACCGTTCAATGTTCACCGAGAACGAGGAGATCAATGCCGGTTCAAGCGAAGCAGCTTCAACAATCGCTAAGGCTTTTGCCGAACTCATCAAAAAAGTGAAATAAACCGAATTTTATCCGCGACCGTTCCGATCCTTTTTCGGAGCGGCCGCTTTTTTTCTTTCCACGGAGCGATTGTTGCAAAAACGTCTTGGAAAAATTAAAAAGTATTAAGCAAAACGAAAATCGCCATAATTTTTTAGTGCATTTTCAACAAAACATAACCTTTGAATTAGTGGGTTTATCACGAAAAGCGATAAAACGCTTGACTTATTTTATTAAATTTTATAAAATGAATACATCATATGCCTCAGAAAATTCACAGAGGTAACAAATTATTCAAAAAGGAGACCCGAAAATGAAAAGAAAGATTCTTGCAGTGATTCTTGCGGTCATGATGATCGTTTGCGCTCTCCCGTTCGCCGCTTTCGCTTCAGACGGAAGCTCAATCCATGATGAAATCCTTGACAACAGCCATTATTATCATATGAACTATGTTGAAAAGGAAAACTATTTCAAAAACCAGTTCGGTTGGTATACCGCTCTCGGTTTCTATGACAACGCATGGTACAACTACTTCGACAACTCCGTTGACATCAGCTATGCAAAGGCTGTTCTCCTCGGTCTCATCGAACAGGTTGACGCCGAATACAACAACGAAACTTTTGAAGAGATCATGAAGATTCTCGGCGGCGCAAGCAGCGCAATGGAAGTTATCACAAAGGTCAGCGAAGTTTCGGAAAAATTCACCGACGCTCTTGACTTTGCTCAGTCCGCAGAATGGGCAACTTCTCTCGGAATTCTCAACACCGCAATCAAAGCCGCAAACTACGGAAACGAAGTTTACAAGGCTTATATCAAAGGTTATGCAATGATCCTTTCCGCAAAGGCTGCAAGTGCTTTCTACGGAGACTTCCTTACATATCTCGTTGAAAACTGCGAAAACGACGCCGTTAAAGAAGCGGCCGGCGAAATCGCAAAAACAATCGACGCCGAAATGCAGGACGCCGTTGACGCACTCATCAAATCGCTCACGGCAGACGCAGGCAAGGACGCCGCTTCAATCGCAGCCGAAATCGCTCTTGACAGCTACGGCGTTACAGCGGCAATCAAGGGTGCTTACAAAACCGTTATCTCGATTTCCGACAAACTTTTCAACACCAAGGATAAGTATGAATTCATGATGTCCCTCGTTGAAACTTATTACATTGAAGACTGCTTCACAGAGTGGGCAAAGGCTGCTTTTGAATCCGACAACGCAGACTACGCTTCATTCGCCGAAAGCACCGTAATCGCAGTCAGAGAGACCGGCGAAGGCCTTCTTGCAAAGCTTGCGAACGCAAAGACCGCCGCTCTCGTTAACATGGTTAAGAAGTATGACTCAACCGAAATCAAAGTTAAGACCGCCGCAGAGCTTGCAAAGCTTGACGTTGCTTCCGCAGTTCTTGCCGCAGGTGCAGACACCGATTTCGCAAAGAGTGTTGTTGTTACCGGAAACACCGCAGTTTCGGTTAAGGCCGGCGACGCAGCCGTAATTTCAATCGCAGACGGCGAAGCCGTTCCCGCAGCCGTAACCGCTTCGGGCGCATACACAAGCATTTATAACGAAGGTCTCGGCCAGTACGTTAAGGCCGTTTACCTCAACGGAAAAGATTATGACGTTGTTCTTTCGGGCGCGGAAAAGACCGCAACCGCTTACGGAATCGTCGGAAATTCTTACACCTGCATCGACACAACCGAAGGAAGAGTAATCACCTTCAAGGACGTTCTTTCCGCTCCGTCAATCGTTGTTGCCGACGAAGGAAAGGAAGCAGTTACCCTTTCGTTCAGCGATTCGTTCGTAAAGACCTGCGATCCGTCCGTTGCCGTTAAGTCATCCTCGTCTTCGGGTTCGGGCTCTTCCTCGGGTTCTTCTTCGGGAAGCTCCTCCGCCGGAAACGCATTCAGCAAGGCTTTCTCAGACTTCTTCAAGAGCATCATTGAAGCTTTCAAGAGCATTTTCAACATCTTCAAGAAGAAATAATCAAAAAACTCTGTCCGGAACATCAAAACGGTGTTCCGGATTTTTCTTTGAATTTTTCCGAAGAACGTTTAGTAATATCCGCTTTTTGAAAAAGCTTTTTATTGTGCCTTTTTGACAAAGCGGAAGGTGATTATTCGTCAAATTGCTTAAAAATTTTGCTTTTGCCGAGGTGAAAGATGGCTCACCATTTTCCCTCATTTAATTGACAATGCGTTCTTTTGTGTGATATAATCTTTTTGTTGCCGAAACGGTTTTTTCTTCGGCATGAAATCATCAGAAAGGGTTTTTCGGGCCTGACGGTTTTAAGTGGAGCACCACGTGGACCGAGAATCCCTGAGCGGCCTTTCGGCTGCTACCCGCCGACCGTCTGGGCATAGTTATTCTTAAGGAAACACCGATCAAACGGCAGCATAAATTTTGCCGATTATGATTTTAAATTTGCGTTTCCTTGAATCGGGATAATTATGTCCTTTTTGTTTTTTAACGGAGGATTTAATTATGAAAAAAGTGGGAATCATCATGGGAAGCGACAGCGACCTTCCCGTTGTTTCAAAAGCGGCTCAAACTCTCAAGGACTTCGGTGTTCCGTTTGAAGTCCACGTTTTTTCGGCGCACAGAACGCCCGAAGAAGCAAAGCAGTTCAGCCTTAATGCACGCAAAAACGGCTTCGGCGCAATCATTGCGGCTGCCGGGATGGCGGCGCACCTTGCCGGCGCAATTGCGGCAAACACAACCCTTCCCGTCATCGGGATTCCGATTAATTCAGGAAAACTCAGCGGTATTGACGCGCTCCTTTCAACCGTACAGATGCCATCGGGCATACCTGTTGCGACGGTTGCGATTGACGGCGCAGTCAATGCCGCTTTGTTGTGCGTTGAAATCTTTTCGGTGACGGACGATTCGCTCGCCGAAAAGCTTTCAAAAAAGCGCGCGGCCGACACGGAAAAAGTACTTTCAAAAAATAAAGCTGTTGAAGAACAGTTCAATAATTGAGCGGAGGAATCAAGTTATGAAAAAAGCAGAACAACTTTATGAAGGAAAAGCAAAAAAGGTTTTCGCAACCGACGACCCGGAACTTGTAATCGTTTCCTATAAGGACGACGCAACCGCACTCGACGGCCTCAAAAGAGGAACAATCGCCGGAAAGGGTGTTGTCAACAACCGCATGTCAAACTTCCTTTGCAGCCTTCTTGAAAAGAACGGAGTTCCGACTCACCTCGTTGAAGAGCTGAACGACCGCGAAACCCTCGTCAAAAAGGTTTCGATCGTTCCCCTTGAAGTCATCATCAGAAACATTTCCGCCGGCTCGTTCGCAAAACGTTACGGCGTTGAGGAAGGAATCGTTTTCGCCGAACCGACGATTGAATTTTCTTATAAAAACGACGATCTTCATGATCCTCTCATCAACTCATATCACGCTCTTGCGCTCGGCCTTGCAACGAAGGAAGAAATCGAAACAATCAAAACCCTTGCTTTCAAGGTTAACGATATCCTCAAGGAATACTTCCTTTCGCTCGGCGTAAAGCTCGTTGACTTCAAGCTTGAATTCGGAAGACTTTCGGACGGTTCAATTGTTCTTGCCGACGAAATTTCTCCCGACACCTGCCGCTTCTGGGACGCAGAAACGAACGAAAAGCTTGACAAAGACCGCTTCCGCCGTGACATGGGCGGCGTTGAGGACGCATACAACGAAATGATGAAAAGAGTTTTCGGCTGATTTTTTTCGGATTAACTCAAATTGATTTTCGGAGGACAGAATGAATAATTCACTTAGAGAAGAGTGCGGAGTTTTCGGCGTTTTTTCCGCCGAAAGGTCCGACGTAACAAGCACGGCGTATTACGGCCTTTTTGCGCTTCAGCACAGAGGCCAGGAATCCTGCGGAATTGCCGTGAACGACGACGGTGCAATCTGCGCTTATAAAGACATCGGCCTTGTCAACGACGTTTTCACCCCGGAGATTATCGAACGTCTCGGAGAGGGAAACATTGCCGTCGGCCACGTCAGATACGGAACAACCGGAGCCAACGAGCGCAGCAACGCTCAGCCGATTCTTGTTAACCACATCAAGGGAAAAATGGCTCTTGCCCACAACGGAAACCTTGTCAATTCCGGTGAGCTTCGCCGTGAACTCGAACTTCAAGGCTCGATTTTTCACACGACGAGCGACACCGAAGTAATTTCATACATCATCACGAAAGAGCGCCTTTCCGCCCCCTCAATCGAAGAAGCGGTCAACCGCGCGCTTTACAAAATCAAAGGCGCATACTCGCTTGTAATCATGTCTCCGTCAAAGCTCATCGCCGTCAGGGACGAAAACGGCTTCAGACCGCTTTGCTACGGCGAAACGGACGACGGAAGATATGTTGTCGCTTCGGAAAGCTGTGCCCTCGACGCAGTCGGCGCACGTTTTGTCCGTGACATTAAGCCCGGCGAAATCGTTGTTTTTGACAAAAACGGCGTCCGCACGATTGAGGAACACTGCGGAAAGACGGATTGCTCGCTTTGCGTTTTTGAATATATCTATTTTGCCCGTCCGGACTCGGTAATCGACGGTTGCAGCGTTCATTCGGCAAGACTTCGCGCCGGAGCTTTCCTTGCGCTTGAACACCCCGTTCAGGCCGACGTTGTAATCGGTGTTCCGGATTCCGGTCTTGACGCCGCAATCGGCTATTCAAAGCAGTCCGGAATTCCCTATGAAATCGGCTTCATTAAAAACAAATATATAGGAAGAACCTTCATTTCTCCCGGCCAGAAGAGCCGTGAGGACAAGGTTCGCATCAAACTCAACACCGTTTCCGAAGTTGTCAAAGGAAAGCGCGTTGTCATGATTGACGACTCAATCGTCAGAGGAACAACGAGCGCAAGAATCGTAAAACTTCTTCGTGAGGCCGGCGCAAAGGAAGTTCATATGAGAGTTTCCGCTCCGCCGTTCGTCAATCCCTGCTATTACGGAACGGACATTGACTCAAGAGAAAACCTCATTGCGTGCAAGCACACGGTTGATGAAATTGCGGAAATCATCGGTGTTGATTCCCTCGGCTATCTCAGCGTTGCAAGCGTCAAGCAGATCGCGAAGGGCATAAACGGTTCGGGTTATTGCACGGCCTGCTTCGACGGAAATTATCCGACCGAAATTCCGAAGTCACCGAAAAAGAACCGTTTTGAAACAAAAATTTCAGAAAATTTGAAAAAGGAAGAAAAGGAGTAAAAGATGAACAACTCACAGTCAAAGTCATATGCGGACGCAGGCGTTGATATCACGGCCGGCTACAAAGCCGTTGAACTGATGAAAAAGCATATTGCAAGAACAATGACCTCGGGGGTTTGCTCCGACGTCGGCGGCTTCGGCGGCCTTTTTGAGCTTGACACAAAGGGAATGGAGCGTCCCGTCCTCGTAAGCGGAACGGACGGAGTCGGAACAAAGCTGAAACTTGCTTTCCTCATGAATAAGCACGACACGGTCGGAATCGACTGCGTTGCGATGTGCGTCAACGACATCATCTGCTGCGGAGCAAAGCCGCTTTTCTTCCTTGATTACATTGCCTGCGGAAAGAACATTCCCGAAAGGATTGAAAAAATCGTTGCCGGCGTTGCGGAAGGCTGCGTTCAAAGCGGCGCCGCTCTAATCGGAGGAGAAACCGCCGAAATGCCCGGTTTTTATCCGGAGGACGAATATGACCTTGCCGGTTTTTCGGTCGGCGTTGTTGACAGGAAAAAGATTCTTGACAACAAGACAATGACCGAAGGAGACGTTGTAATTGCCCTTCCGTCGAGCGGAGTTCATTCAAACGGCTTTTCGCTCGTCAGAAAGGTTTTTGATGTTGAAAACGCAGACCTCACGTCTCCGAGAGAGGAGCTTTCGGGCGTTTCGCTCGGCGACGCACTTCTTGCTCCGACAAAAATTTACGTCAAGCCGATGCTTGCCCTTTTTGAAAACGTAAAAGTCAAAGGCGTTTCGCATATCACGGGCGGCGGATTTTACGAAAACATTCCGAGAAGTATTCCGGATGGATTCGGCGCAGAAATTGAAAAGGAAAAAATCAGAATTCTTCCGATTTTTGACCTCATTGCAAAGACCGGAAACATTCCGGAGCGCGATATGTTCAACACGTTCAACATGGGCGTGGGAATGAGCGTTGTCGTTTCAAAAGAGGAAAGCGAAAAGGCCCTTGAAATTCTCAAAGCAAACGGCGAAGACGCATACGTCATCGGAAAAATCGTCAAGTCCGAACAAAAGGTTACGATAGTATGAAAAGAAAAGTGAACATTGCCGTCCTCGTTTCCGGAGGCGGAACAAACCTTCAGGCGCTCATTGACGCTCAAAAAAGCGGAATCATTCATTCGGGCGAAATCAGGCTTGTTGTTTCAAACAATCCGAATGCCTATGCGCTTCAAAGGGCAAAAAACGCAAACATTAAAACCGCCGCAATCGAAAAGAAAAAGCTTTCTCAAAGCGAGTTTGAAAAAGAGCTTCTCTCCGTCCTTTCGGAAAATGAAATTGATCTTATCATTCTTGCCGGCTTCATGTGTATTCTCACCGAAAGCTTTATTGAGCATTACAGAGACAGAATAATCAACGTTCACCCGTCGCTGATTCCGTCGTTTTGCGGAAAAGGTTTTTACGGACTTCGGGTTCACGAAGCCGCCCTTTCTTACGGCGTAAAGGTTACCGGGGCAACGGTTCATTTTGTCAACGAAATTCCGGACGGCGGAAAAATCATTATGCAAAAGGCGGTTTATATCGAAGAGGGCGACACGCCCGAAACGCTTCAAAAGCGTGTTATGGAAAACGCCGAATGGATCATCCTTCCCGAAGCTGCGGAAAAAGTCTGTGAAGAGATTGGAGAAGAAATATGAATATCTATGAAATCAAAAGCATTGAAAAGCTTATAAAGGGCAACGAATATGTCGGACGCGGAATCATCATCGGCCGTTCGGCGGACGGAAAAAACGCAGTCGGCGCATATTTCATTATGGGCAGAAGCGAAAACAGCCGCAACCGAATCTTCGTCAAAGAAGGCGATTGCCTGAAAACCGAACCGTTTGACCCGTCAAAAGTCAGCGATCCTTCACTCATCATTTATAATGCCGTCCGTCCTCTTAAAAAGGACCTCATCATCACAAACGGCGACCAGACCGACACGATTTTTGACCTCATGAGCGAGGGCAAAACCTTTTCTCAATCGCTTGAAACGAGAGCTTTTGAACCGGACGCACCGAACTTCACCCCGAGAATCAGCGGAATGCTTCATTTTGAAAACGGCTTCAATTATGAAATGAGCATTCTCAAAAGCCTTGACGAAGAAGGCTCGGATTGCTGCCGCTTTGCTTTCTCTTATCCTTCAAAGCCGGGACTCGGCCATTTTATCCACACCTATGTTGAAAACGGCGAGCCGATTCCGACCTTCCAGGGCGAACCGGAAAGAACTTTAATTCCGGACGATATCGACGCTTTCACAAATGAAATTTGGGAAAACCTTGACGAAAACAACAAAATTTCGCTTTACGTCCGCTATACCGACATTGAAAGCGGAGAATATACCGACAGACTTATCAACAAAAACAACTGATCCCGAAAGGAGAAAAACATGAAAGAGTTTGAACTTAAATACGGCTGCAACCCGAATCAAAAGCCCGCAAAGATTTTCATGGCCGACGGAAGCGAACTTCCGATCAAAATCCTCAGCGGAAAGCCCGGGTTCATCAATTTCCTTGACGCTTTCAATTCATGGCAGCTCGTCAAAGAGCTGAAGGAAGCACTTTCGCTTCCGGCCGTAACTTCATTCAAGCACGTCAGCCCGACGAGCGCCGCAGTCGGAATTCCTCTTCCGGAAAAGCTCAAAAAGGCCTGCTTCGTTGACGACGTCAAAGACCTTGACTCTTCACCTCTTGCCTGCGCTTATGCGAGAGCGAGGGGAACTGACAGAATGTGCTCTTTCGGCGATTGGGTTGCTCTTTCCGACGTTTGCGACGTCACAACCGCAAAGCTCATCAAGCGCGAGGTTTCCGACGGCGTAATCGCCCCCGGCTATGAACCCGAAGCTCTTGAAATTCTCAAGTCAAAGCGTGGCGGAAATTACAATATCGTTGAAATTGACGAAAACTATGTTCCCGCTCCGATTGAACATAAGCAGGTTTTCGGAATCACTTTTGAGCAGGGAAGAAACAACTTCAAAATCGACTCTTCTCTCCTTGAAGATATCGTCACAAAAAACAAAGACCTTCCCGAAAGCGCAAAGCGCGACCTTATCATCTCGCTCATTACGCTCAAATATACTCAGTCGAACTCGGTCTGCTTCGCTTATGACGGACAGGCAATCGGCGTCGGCGCAGGTCAGCAGTCAAGAGTTCACTGCACCCGTCTTGCCGGTTCAAAGGCGGACACATGGTTCCTTCGTCAGTGCGACAAGGTTCTTTCTCTTCCGTTCAAAGATTCTCTCAAACGTCCCGACCGCGACAACGTTATTGACGGTTACATCAACCGCAACGAAGAAGACGTTTGCGCCGAAGGAAACTGGCAGAAATATTTCACCGAAAGACCCGAACCTCTCACCGACGGGGAAATTAAAGAATATCTTTCCGGCATAAGCGGCGTTTCGCTCGGTTCGGACGCATTCTTCCCGTTCGGAGACAACATTGAACGCGCTCACAAGAGCGGCGTTTCTTACATTGCCGAACCCGGCGGTTCAATCAGAGACGACCTTGTTATCGAATGCGCCGACAAATACAACATGGTTATGGCATTCACAAAGATGAGACTTTTCCACCATTAATCGGCGGTGTTTTGAAAGAGTGTGAACAATGATGAAAATAATGGTTATCGGTTCCGGCGGACGTGAACACGCCGTAATTAAAAAACTTAAAGAAAACCCCGAGGTTACCGAAATTTTCGCTCTTCCCGGAAACGGCGGAATGGAGGGTGACGCGGTCTGCGTGAACATCGGCGCAAAGGATATTCCGGCGCAGGTGAAGTTTGCGCTTGAAAACAAAATTGATTATGCCGTTGTGACCCCGGATGACCCCCTTGTTCTCGGTGCGGTTGACGAACTTGAAAAGGCCGGCGTTCCCTGCTTCGGCCCGAACAAAAAAGCCGCAATCATTGAGGGCAGCAAGGTCTTTTCAAAGAACCTCATGAAAAAGTATGGAATACCCACGGCAAAATACGAAGTCTTTTCCGATCCGGAAAAGGCGCTTGAATACATTAAAACCGCTCCTATTCCGACCGTTGTCAAGGCGGACGGACTTGCCCTCGGAAAAGGCGTAATCATTGCCGAAACGAGGGAAGACGCAGAAAACGCCGTAAAATCAATCATGGAAGAAAAGGTTTTCGGCGAAAGCGGAGCGCAGATTGTTATTGAAGAATTCCTTGAAGGACCGGAAGTTTCCGTTCTTTCGTTCACGGACGGAAAAACGGTTGTTCCGATGGTCTCTTCGATGGACCACAAGCGTGCGCTCGACGGTGACAAGGGGCTCAACACCGGCGGAATGGGAACCGTTGCGCCGAACCCGTATTACACAAACGAAGTTGCAAAAGAATGCATGGAAAAAATCTTCCTTCCGACCGTCCGTGCGATGAACGAAGAGGGAAGAACTTTCAAAGGCTGCCTTTATTTCGGCCTGATGATTACCAAAGACGGACCGAAAGTTATCGAATATAATTGCCGTTTCGGCGACCCGGAAACCCAGGTTGTTCTTCCGCTCCTCAAAAGTGACCTTTTCACGGTTATGAAGGCCGTTACGCAGGAGAAACTTTCCGAAGTTCCGGTTGAGTTCAGCCGTGACAGCGCCGCCTGCGTAATCATGGCGTCGGACGGCTACCCCGGAAAATACAAAACCGGCTTTGAAATCACGCTCGACGAAGAGACGAAAAAGCACGTCTTTTTTGCCGGCGCAAAAAAGGAAAACGGCGTTCTCAAAACGGGCGGAGGAAGGGTTCTCGGCGTGACGGAAACGGCGAAGGATCTCAAATCCGCACTTGAAAAAGCCTATGAGGACGTTCAAAAAATCGCTTTCAAAAACGCATACTACCGAAAAGACATCGGCGCAAGAGCGCTCAAAGCGGAGGAATAAGAATGGTATACAGAGTATTCACCGAAAAGAAAAAGGAACTTGCCCAGGAAGCGAAGGCTCTTCTTGAAAACATCAGAGGCCTTCTTCAAATCACTTCCGTCAAAGACGTCAGAGTAATCAACCGTTACGACGCGGAAAACATTGACGAAAAACTTTTTGATTATGCCGTCAAAACCGTTTTTTCGGAACCTCAGCTTGACGTGACATACAGAGAGCTTGTCTGCGATTCGGACGAGGTTTTTGCCGTTGAATATCTTCCCGGCCAGTTTGATCAGCGCGCAGACTCCGCCGCTCAGTGCATTCAGCTCATCTCCTGCGGCGAACGTCCGACTGTAAGAACCGCAAAAGTTTATATGCTTTACGGTTCTCCTTCAAAAGAAGAACTTCAAAAAATCAAGCATTACGTCATTAACCCCGTTGAAGCAAGGGAAGCTTCGCTCGAGAAGCCGGAAACGCTCAAAGTCAATTATGAAATTCCGACTTCCGTTCCCGTTCTTGAAGGCTTTTGCGCCCTTGACAGAAGCGGTCTTGAAAACTTCCTTGAAAAATATGCTCTCGCAATGGACATTGACGACGTTGCTTTTTGTCAGGATTACTTCAGAAAAGAACAGCGTGATCCGACAATGACCGAAATCAGAATGATTGACACTTACTGGTCGGACCATTGCCGCCACACAACGTTCCTGACAAACATTGACGACGTAACTTTTGAGGATGAGCTTCTTCAAAGCGCATACAATGATTATCTTGAAATCAGAAAAGGCCTCGGAAGAGCAAAGCCAGTCTGCCTCATGGATCTTGCAACGATTGCCGTGAAGCAGCTCAAAAAGGAAGGAAAGCTTCAAAAGCTTGACGAATCGGAAGAAATCAATGCCTGCACCGTAAAAATCAAAGTTAACGTTGACGGCGAGGATGAAGATTGGCTCCTCCTTTTCAAAAACGAAACGCATAACCACCCGACCGAAATCGAACCCTTCGGCGGCGCGGCAACCTGCATCGGCGGTGCAATCCGTGACCCGCTTTCCGGCCGTTCATATGTTTACGGCGCAATGAGAGTTACCGGTGCGGCGAATCCGCTCAAAAAGGTCAGCGAAACAATGGAAGGAAAGCTTCCGCAAAGAAAGCTTGTAACCACCGCTGCCGACGGCTATTCTTCCTACGGAAACCAAATCGGCCTTGCAACGGGAATCGTTGACGAAATTTATCACGACGGCTACGCAGCAAAGCGCATGGAAATCGGTGCGGTCGTTGCCGCTGCTCCGGCGAAGAACGTTCGCCGCGAAAGACCGGAGGAAGGCGACGTTGTCATCCTTCTCGGCGGAAGCACCGGACGCGACGGCTGCGGCGGTGCAACCGGTTCTTCAAAATCGCACACTCTCAAGTCGCTTGAAACCTGCTCGGCAGAAGTTCAAAAGGGTAACGCACCGGAGGAAAGAAAGCTTCAGCGCCTTTTCAGAAATCCGGAAGCTTGCCTGATGATCAAGCGTTGCAACGACTTCGGTGCCGGCGGTGTTTCCGTTGCAATCGGAGAACTTGCGGACGGACTTGAAATTGACCTCAATGCCGTTCCGAAAAAATATGACGGACTCGACGGAACCGAGCTTGCAATCAGTGAATCGCAGGAACGCATGGCCGTTGTTGTCGAAAAGAAGGACGTTGAAAAGTTCCTCTCCCTTGCCGACAAAGAAAACCTTCAGGCGGTTGTTGTTGCCGTTGTCAAGAGCGAACCCAGACTCAAAATGAATTGGAACGGAAAAACAATCGTTGACATCAGCCGCGAATTCCTCAATTCAAACGGCGCGCAAAAGCATATCACGGTTGCACCCGAAAAGCCACGTGATTTTGAAAAGAAGATAAGCGGCACTTTCACGGAAAATCTCCGTGCCGTTGCCGACGACCTCAACACTTGCTCAAAGAGAGGACTTTCGGAGCAGTTTGACTCAACAATCGGCGCCGGAACGGTTCTCATGCCCTTCGGCGGAAAGAATCAGCTCACTCCGATTCAGGCAATGGTTCAGAAAATCTCGGTTGAGAAAAAGCATACCGATGACTGCTCGCTCATGGCGTGGGGCTTCAACCCATTTATCTCGGAAAAGAGCGAATATCACGGTGCATATCTCGCCGTTGTTGAATCGGTTTCAAAGCTCATTGCAACCGGCGCAAAGTTTGAAGACGTTTATCTCACCTTCCAGGAATATTTTGAGCGCCTCGGAAAGGATCCGAAGCGTTGGGGAAAACCGCTTGCCGCTTTGCTCGGCGCCCTCAAGGCTCAGACCGAACTCGGAATTGCCGCAATCGGCGGAAAGGATTCAATGAGCGGAAGCTTTGAAAATCTTGACGTTCCCCCGACTCTCGTTTCTTTTGCGGTCACAACCGACAAGACGAAGAACATTGTTTCGCCCGAATTCAAAAAGAGCGGAAACAAAGTTTTCTTCCTTGCTCCGGAATATGACGAAAACGGTCTTCCGAAAACGAAGTCGCTTCTTGAACTCTTTGACCGCGTGACCGCTCTTCTTCGTGAAAAGAAAGCCGTTTCATGCATTACCCCGACCCTTTCGGGAATCGGAGAGGCCGTTATGAAGTCCGCTTTCGGAAACGGTTTCGGCTTCAAATTCAGCGACGAACTCAGCGTAAAAGAAATTTTCAAGTATAATTACGGCGCCTTCCTTCTTGAAATCGAAGACGAAATTGAGGACGCAGTCTTCGTCGGAACGGTAACCGACGACGGAAAGTTCGTTTATAAAGACGAAAGCGTTGATGAAAAAGAAATTCTCGGAATTTATGAAAACAAGCTTGAAAGCGTTTTCAGATGCAACATCAAAAACCCGGAAGGAAAGAACGAAAACTTCTCTTATAATTGCACTTCCCGTCCTTCGCCTTCAATCAAGGTTGCAAAGCCGAAGGTTCTCATTCCGGTCTTCCCAGGAACGAACTGCGAACTTGACAGCGCAAAAGCAATGCGTGACGCAGGTGCGGAACCGGAAATTTTCGTAATCAACAACCGTTCGCCGAAGAGTGTTTCCGAGAGCGTTGAAAGTTTTGCAAAAAAAATAGCCGAATCACAGATGATTTTCATTCCGGGCGGCTTTTCCGGTGGCGACGAACCGGACGGAAGCGGAAAGTTCATCACCGCATTTTTCAGAAACGCTGTGATCAAAGAGCAGGTTACCGCTCTCCTCGAAGAGCGTGACGGCCTCATGTGCGGAATCTGCAACGGTTTCCAGGCTCTTATAAAGCTCGGTCTCGTTCCTTACGGAAAGATTATTGACACCGACGAAAATTGCCCGACTCTCACATACAACACAATTGCACGCCATCAGTCGAAGATTGTAAGAACAAGAATCGCTTCAAACAAATCTCCGTGGCTTGCCGAAACCGAGGTCGGAGAAATTTATAACGTTCCGATTTCTCACGGCGAAGGCCGCTTCATCGCAAGCGAAGAACTCATCAGAAAGCTTGCCGAAAACGGTCAGATTGCAACTCAGTATGTTGACGAAAACGAAAACGCAACGTCGGACATTCACTTCAATCCGAACGGTTCTATGTTTGCGATTGAGGGAATCACTTCACCGGACGGAAGAGTTTTCGGAAAGATGGGTCACTCCGAGCGTTATGCTCCCGATCTTTATAAAAACGTTCCCGGAAATTATGACATTAAGATGTTTGAATCCGCTGTGAAGTACTTCAAATAAGAACAAAAGATGCGGCAAAACAAAGCGTTCTGCCGCATCTTTCTTTTCATAAAAACGAAAACCGTAATTCACACTGTGCTTTTTGTGCAAAAAGTGAATTACGGTTTAATTTTATAACCGGTAAAAAATCAGAAGTAAATTACTTTGACGTGCTTTCCCATTTTTCTCAGGCAGTCCGAAAGTTCCTCAACGAGGTTCATTTTTATGTTGAAATTAATCGGAAGCTCCGGGTTCTGGTGAGCCGGGTTGACAGCCCGTCCGACGAAGAAGTTGATGTCCGTTGCTTCTTCAAAAAGCATCCGACAAATGAGCGAAGCGCCGTCACGGCTGAAGCTCCAATGCTCGTATTTTTCGTTGCTTGCAAGGGCGTCCTTTGCGTATTCGATAACTTTGTTGATTGTGATTACGCCTTCGGTGACAAGGTCAACGCCTTCAATTTCCGCAATCGGGGGAACGTCGCTCTTTTCAAAATTCAACGTCGGTTTCAGCGGCTTTCCGAGATATTCGGCGGCGATTGAAGACGTTGTTCCGCCGCAGACGATGTGCTTCCCTTCCTTTGAAAAGAAAAGGGCCATCATTCTTCCGCAGTCGTCGCGGTTTCTCGGCGGGCCGAAAAGAAGGTTCATCGGTTCGCGCTTTCTGATTCTGATAACGCAGGCGGTTGCGTCGTCGCCCGGATGACCGCCGTATTGGCGGAAACATTCGTCAACGAGCATCGTCGAAAGCGTTTTTGCCGTGTATCCGACAGGGGCGAGCCCCTTCATGAACTCGGCGATATCTTCTCTTTTCCAGCCGAAATTATACGCAATTCCGATTCCGGCGTGCGGACAACCGTCGCTCATTGCAACGAAAATATCGTTTTCCCGAAGATCAATCACCGATTTGTAAATCTTTTTTCCGTCGATGTTCATCTCGCTTTCGGGATAATTGAAAATCTCGTAGTCGCGGATGAGAATGATGTGCGGATTGTCGAACTGAATGAGTTCGGCGGTGCGGTTGTCAATGAGGTGAATGATTGTGAAGGTTGAATAAGCAACGCCTCTGACGGAGCAGATCGGAAGAGCCTGAGCGATTGTTGAAACGCATTCTTCAAGGCAAATTCCCTGAGCCATCATCGTTGAAATGATTTTTGAAGTCAGCGTTGAAAGAATGCTCGCTTTGACTCCGCTTCCGAGTCCGTCGGCGAGGACGATTACGCAGGAATTTTCGCTCTGCTCGACAACGTCAACGTGGTCGCCGCAAAGTTGTTCCCCTTCATGATTGATGCTTTTCCAGCCGATTTCGGCGCAAAGATTATTCATCGACGATTGACTCCTTAAGCTTTGAAAGTGCGATTTTTGTTTCTGCCGCCGTTTCGCCGAGAAGCGAGGCGATTTCCTGAACGATTCTCATCTGCTTGTCAACAACTTTGTCCGCAACTTCAACGGTTTGGCGGCTGATTGTTTCCTTTTTCCGGCGCTGGGTTTCCTCTTCGGTAACGTCACGGAGAATGCAGAAAAGAATTCGGTATTCTTTGTCATAAATTATGCTTTCCTCAACATACTTTTCGTATTCCGCAAGGAAAACGCGTTTGTTCCTGATGTCCTCTCGGGTTGAAAGAACTTCAATGAAGTCGCACGGATCATAAACTCTGATGATCTGCCCGCCGAGAATATCGGAAGCAAGGCGGATATTGAGAATCTTTTGGGCGGCTTTGTTGATTTGCTGAACCTCAAGGTTTTCGTTGAGGACGATGAGACCGTTCGGAGTGTTCCTTGCAATCGTGTCCGAAAAGCTCTCCGCTTTGTCCTTGAGATAAGGAAGGCACATTGTTACGGAAGCTTTTCCCTGAAAGATTGCAACGGCTTTTTCGCGGCAGGTTTCATAGCCGCAGCTTCCGCAGTTGAGTTCGTCCGAAGGTTTTGTTTTTCCCATCTGATGAAGAATTTCGGTAATTTCCCTTTCGCTCGGCATCGGAAGTTTATGCTCGATGATTTCAAAGTTTTTGATGAGTTCCGATTCACCCGTTTCGGTAACGATAAAATCCTTCTTTCCGGCCGATGCCGAAACCGCCGCATAATCCTTTACGGGTGAACGATGGAATTTTTCCATTACCGGACCGCCGACGCAGCTTCCCGGGCAGATTGACATTTCGATGAAGCATTTATGCACCGTGCCGTTTTCGATGTCCTTCAAAGCGGCGATGCAGTTTTCGGCCGTGTCGATTGCCATATATGTATAGCCGTTGTCCTCTTTTTTATCCATTGTTTTGAGAATTCCGCCCGTTGTCGGGAAAAAGCGGGCGCGGCTGTTTTCTTTCTTTTCGATCCTTTTTTCGGGCTCAATTCCCTTTTCTTTGAACATTGCCGAAAGTTCGTCGAAAGTGAGAACGGCGTCAACGAAACCTTCGTAATGCGAAGCTTCGTCCTTTTTTGCAACGCAGGGTCCGATGAAAACAACCTTTGCGCCCGGAATGCGCTTCTTGATGTCCGCTCCGTGCGCCTGCATCGGTGAAAGAACGTCCGCAAGAAGGGGAACGAGCGCCGGAAACTGCTTTTGAACAAGGAGGTTCACCGAATGACAGCAAGAGGAGATAATTACGTCCCGTCCGCCGTCGCTGACCATTTTTTCATATTCCTTTTTGACGATCGTTGCGCCGACTGCGGTTTCCTCCGCGTCGGAAAAACCGAGCTTTTGAAGCGCCTCTTTCATTGCTTCGATTCCGACCCCTTCGTAATTTGCGATGAAGGACGGAGCGAGCGAGGCAACGACGGGTTCGCCCGTTTGAAAAAGAACTTTGACTTTTTCAATCTCGCTGACGATTTGCTTTGCGTCTTGCGGACAGACGACGAAACAACGTCCGCAAAGGATGCATTCGTTTCCGATTATGTAAGCCTGGTTCCCGGAAAAGCGGATTGCTTTGACCGGACAATGGCGCAGGCACTTATAGCAATTTTTACAATTCGATTTTTTAAGCGTAAGACAATCCATTTGAATCCGCTCCTCTCATTCAGCGTTTTTTCACAAGTTTCAAAACCTTGTCGTTGAAAAATGAGTTGAAGTTGTCCGGAGTAATTCCGGTGTAAATCTGGTTTTCAAGCGTAACCGTAACTCCCGTGCGGTTGCATTTTCCGGTGCAGAAGCTTCCGGCGAGCGTAATTTCATCCTGAAGCGAGTTTTCTTCGATTGCTTTTTGAAAAAGCTCAACGAGCTTTTCCGAACCTTTGAGGTGACAGGAAGAACCGACGCAAATTTTGACTGTTGCCATAGTTATTATCCTTAACCTTTCCGCCGCGCTTTTCCTGATTTTTTGCTTCGCCGCGGCAACAAAGCAGAATTCGGAAAGCCGGATTTTCAGCCGAGCTTTCCGATAATGTTTTCTTCAAAAAATTCTTTGACTTTGTCCGGTGAAACGGAGAAAAACTCTCCGTCAACCGTCACGCAAACGCCGAGTTGACACTTTCCCATGCAAAACTCTCCGGAAAGTTCAACTTTTTCACGAAGGTGATTTTCGGCAATGAGAAGCTGAAGCTCCTCAACAACACGGCGCGCACCTTTGATATGACAGGACGAGCCGATGCAAACGGTAATTTTCATTTTCTTTTCCCCTAAAGTTTATTGCTGCAAAGTTTCGTTGTGAAACGGCGGTTGTTCGCCGCAGGCTTGCCTTTCCGATTAACGGTTTGAATTTTTGATTTTGCCGAGAAGGAATTGCTTTTCGCGCTCGTTGGCCGAAACCGAGAGTGCGGCCGCAACAATCGAAATCCAATTCTCAAGGTCTTCTTTTTCTTCGTTGCTCTTTTTGAGAAAGAGCGCAATATATTCGTTCCCGAGGTCGGTTTTTCCGTCAAGAAAAAGCGAAAGCGCCGTTCCGGCCGCGTCGGCAAGGCTGTTTCCGAGCGAGGCGTGCGACCAGTCGATGGTGCAAAGCTTTTTTTCCGGAGTGAGAATCACGTTTGAAGGATTGAAATCTCCGTGGCAAAGCTTTTTTTGGACGGGCATTTTTGAAAGTTTTTGAAGAAGTTCGTCCTTCTTCACTTTCGGAATGTCGGAAAGAAAAATCTTGCGTTCAAGCTTTTCGTGCATATCGCAAAAAAGCGGGGCTTTTTTTTCAAAAACTTCAAGCTGAAGGTCAACGAAAAGGTTCAGATAATCGTCCTTTTTTTCAGGGTTTTCTCCTATAAGCCGAAGAATCGACTTCCCTTCGATATATTCCGAAACGATTGTCCACTTTCCGTTGATTGTTCCGACCTCGAGAACCTTCGGAACAAAAAGACCCGTTTCCTCGGCGAGGGCTTCGTTCATGGCCTCGCGAAGAACGTCCGCTTTTGAAAACGGTTCGCCGAAAACTTTGTATGTTTTGCCTTCGTCGCAATAGACCGTTTTGTTGTTCCTCACGGCAATAATTCTGTCAAGTTGCATAAGGCTCTTCTCCTTTGATTCTTTTTCGGCGTTCGCGGAAAAAGAAAAAATTAACCGGGCTTTGCCTATTATATATCATTTTACCTGCATTTTCAAATGTGCAAGAGAAAGAGCCATGTTTTCATACTGAATGATGACGTCGGCGGGCTTATACAGCCGGCAGGCGGCGAAGCACCAAATTGCCTTCACTCCGCTTTCGCAAAGAAGGTTGCAAACGTCCTGAGCGTTTTTCGTCGGAACGGCAATTACGCCGAGCTTCACGTTGTTCTTTTTGCAAAAGGAAGAAAGTTCCGAAACGGGGAGGAGCTTTTTTCCGCCCTTTGACGTTTCTTCATCACTGATTTTGACGTCGAACGCCGCGAGCATATTGATTCCGTAATCTTTGAATCCGGTGTAATCAAGAAGTGCTTTTCCGAGCCGACCCGCTCCGACAATCACGGCGTTTCCGTCCTCGTTTTCAAGAAGTTCTTCAAGCCGTGCCGTGAGTTCGCTTCTGATATAGCCGACTCTCGGCTTCCCGGTTGCGCTGATTGCGCCGAGGTCTTTTCTGACCTGAACTTCACCGAAACCGAGCTGCTTTGCGATTGTCGTTGCCGAAATTGTTTTAATGTTTTCGTCAAGACTTTTCAAAAAGCTGAGGTATACCGGAACTCTTCCGAGCGTTGCCTTTGATAATTTGTTCTGCTCCAAAAAAACACCTCCAGTGTTTTCTTATTTTGAAAAAGAAGGCGGCTTTGAAAAGCGAAAACCGCCTTCGGATTTGCTTTTGATTTTTAAGCTTCGGTGAGAGGAAGAATGTTTTCGCGGAAAAACTTTCTTGCTTCCGCCGCTTTGACGTGGAAAATTTCGTCGTTGACCGAAACGGCAACGCCCTCGTTTTCGCATTTACGCATACAGAACGCGCCTTCGAGCGAAATTTTGTCCTGAAGATTGTTTTCCTCAATGAGATGGCGGAAAGAAGCGATTACGCTTTGGGCGCCGCTGAGGTGACAGCTTGTTCCGATGCAAATTTTGACTTTTACCATTTATTCTTCACCCTTTCCTTTGTATTCAACGTGAAGAAGTTCATGAACCCTTCCGGCAATGATGTCTTCATAAATTGAGGAAACGAGCGGATTTTCTTCCGAACGGCGGATACTGAACTGACGGTCGGATTTGTAAAGTCCCTTGCTGCGTTCTTTGAGAGCCTGAGCGGCCGCAAACGGCTGACCGCCGCCGCAAACGCAACCGCCGGGGCAGGCCATGATTTCAATGAAGTCAAAGTGTTCACCCTTTTTGACCCGCTTGAGAACTTTTTCCGCGTTTCCGAGTCCGCTGACAACGGCAATGTGAAGAGTTGCATCGCCGTAAGGAATGCTGAACTCTTTGATTCCTTCCGGACCTCTCTGGCCGATTTCCGCAACGGAAAGGAGCGATGTTCTGCTCTTGTCCGAAACAACACGGCGAAGAACCGCTTCGGTAACGCCGCCGGTGACGCCGAAAATTACGCCTGCGCCGGAGACCATTCCGAACGGCATGTCAATCGCTTCGGGTTCAAGTTCGTCGAACATGATTCCCGATTCCTTGATCATTCTGATGAGTTCCTGAGTGGTGATTACCGCGTCAACGTTCGGGTCTCCGTTATAAGCAAATTCCTGTCTTGCCGCTTCAAACTTCTTTGCGGTGCAGGGCATTATTGCAATGTGGAACATCTTTCTCGGACTTTTGTTCGACTGATCCTTGAGGATTGAAGCGAGCATCTGCATCGGTGAACGGCAGGTGGAAACGTTTTTGAGAAGTTCGGGGTGTTTCTTTTCGCAGTAGTTCACCCAACCCGGACAGCAGGAAGTGATGAGCGGAAGCTTTTCGCCGCTTTCAAGGCGGTCAAGGAATTCTTCGCTTTCCTCCATAACGGTGAGGTCCGCGCCGAGCGAAGTGTCGTAAACTTCGTCGATTCCCATTCGGCGAAGGGCGGCAACAATTTTTCCCATAACGTTTTCGCCGTCGGTGACGTTGAGTTCTTTTCCGAGCGCAACTCTGACCGCCGGAGCGATTTGAACGGTTGTTTTGACTTCCGGGTCTTCAATTGCTTTCCAGACTTTCGGAATATTGTTTTTGACAACGATTGCGCCCGTCGGGCAAACAACCGAACATTGACCGCAGCCTACGCAGGGCGATTCGGCAAGCGGTTTTCCGAAAGCGGTGCTGATGATTGCGTTTGAACCTCTGAACGCAAAATCGATTGCGCCGACGTTCTGAATTTCGTTGCACATTCTTACGCAGTCGCCGCAAAGAATGCATTTTCCGGCGTCGCGCGTGATGCAGAGCGAAGATGTGTCGTCGTCTTTCGTCGAATGTGCGTTGTTCGGAAAACGAACGCCTTCGATATGAAAACGCATTGCAAGGTCCTGAAGTTTGCAATTGCTGTTGTTTTCGCACGTTGTGCAGTCGCGGCAGTGGTTTGCAAGAATGAGTTCAAGAATATTCTTGCGGTATCTTCTGAGTCTTTCGGTGTTCGTTTTGATTTTCATTCCGGCTCTCGGCGGGGTTGAGCAGGCGGCGTCAAGGCCGCCCCATTCGTTTTCAACCATGCACATTCTGCAGGCGCCGTAAACCGAAAGCTCCGAGTGATAGCAGAAAGTCGGAAGCTTGATTCCGATTTTCTGAAGGACTTCAAGAATGTTTTTTTCGCCGTTTATTTCAACGGGAATCCCGTCAACTGTCATATATTGTTTTTCGCTCATTTTTAACCCTCCTTGATTGCGTGGAATGCGCAGGATGAAACGCAGCTCATGCAGCGGATGCACTTTGAAAGATCAATTGAGAACGGCTCTTTGATCTTTCCGCTGATTGCGTTCACCGGACACTGACGGGCGCATTTTGAGCAGCCCTTGCAAAGCGACGGGTCAATGCTGATTCTCTTGAGCTTCTGGCACTGACCTGCCGGGCAGGTTTTGTCTTTAATATGAGCTTCATATTCCTCGCGGAAGTTCTTGATGGTGCTGACAACGGGCGAGGGTGCACTCTTTCCGAGACCGCAGAGCGCCGTTGCGCCGATTGTGTCGGCAAGTTCGAGGAGCAGATCAATGTCGCCCTCTCTGCCTTCTCCGGCAACGATCCTTTCAAGAATTTCAAGCATTCTCTTTGTACCTTCGCGGCAGGGAACGCATTTTCCGCACGATTCATTCTGGGTAAAGTTCATGAAGAAGCGCGCAACCTCAACCATGCAGGTGTTGGAGTCCATGACAACAAGTCCGCCGGAGCCGATCATTGCGCCGACCTTTTTGAGCGTGTCAAAGTCAAGCGGAAGGTCAAGGTGCTCCTTTGTCAGGCAGGCACCCGAGGGGCCGCCGATTTGAACGGCCTTGAACTCGCCGCCGCGCATTCCTCCGCCGATGTCAAAGATGATTTTC
>JAUNFH010000012.1 GCA_030525185.1 Clostridia bacterium | reverse complement strand
TGTACCCTAAAGATTTACAGATAAATTCTGAAGTTAAACCGTACAAATACACAAATGATTTATATGGTTAAAACAGTAAGGTTTAAACGGGAGCCTCACGAGACTCCCATACTATGAAAAATTTAAGGCAGAACCTATAAATCCACCGCATGAAATCCGCGGAAAGAAGGAAAGCAGAAAACAATCCTTTTAGTTTTCTCTGACTGAAAACCATGACAGAGTGTGGTTTAACGATAATAGCGGATTGGTGTTATTAAAAAGTGAGATTAGCAGACGAAATCGTTGTAGCCGCATCGGTGGACGATATTTTGATTTTTCCCCGCAAATCAAAATTCGTTCACCAAATGCGGCGTAATACAAAGCGAACTTTTGGGTACTTTTGTTTCAAACGACAAAAGTACCCCAGCGGAGCGGTCGGGTGTAAATTTGAAAGAAACCCGTGCGGTTAAAGAAACAACCTCAAGAAATACAGCCATAGCGTAGGAAATCTCTCCCTCAGTCGGCAGAGCCGCCGGCTTTCCTCACAGGAGTGGGCCAAAGAGAAGCGGAGCGGTCGGATGTAAATTCAAAGATAAAACGTGCGGTTAAATAACCCCACATTAAAGCAGTACATAAAAAATAAAACGGGTCGACCGCTTTTGAATTCTTTTCAAAAAGAAAAAATACCGATAAAAGTTTGTTACAATTGAGTCACAATTCAACTGTTTGCTTGTTTTTGTCGATTTATACAAACCGAAGAATAACTTTTTGGTCACTTTTATCATTTTTAATTCTTTTTCTCTTGACATTTAACAAAAGTAGTGCTATAGTACTTAACACTGTTAAATAAAAGCTTAACAGTGTTAAGCATTTTTAATTTTAAGGGGGGAGACAATGAATAAGAATGACGTTCTTGCGAACATTGTTTCAACCGTTGCAATGATTAACCGCGCTGACATTTTTCAGTCGCTTCAGAAAAAGCTGAAGGGTGAAAATGTTCTCCTTGCCCGGCTCCTTGAATCGGGCGGAAAAAGCACTCCCGGCGCTCTTGCGGAGCTTCTGGACGTCACTGCGGCGAGAGTCACGGCAATTATTCATGCGCTTGAACACAAGGACCTCGTTGAACGCGTTTCAAACGGCGCGGACAAAAGAAAGGTTACTGTTCAGATTACCGAAAAAGGAAAAACGTTCGTTGAAGGGCTTAAAACCGAAGCGCTCCATCATTCCGAAATCATCATGGAGAAAATCGGTGAAAGCGACACGCACGAATTTCTGCGGATCATGAATAAGATAATAGAGGTTGAAAAGGGCGAAGAAAAGGAAAATAAAAATTCCGATTCAAAGCCCGAGAAAGAAGAGGTGAACCAAGATGAATAAAACAGCAAAGAGTTTTTTGAGCGTTCTTCTCACGCTTTGCGTTCTTCTTTCGGTCTGCATGCCGTGCTTTGCGGCTGTCAGCTATCCGGACGGAGTCACGAACAAGAGCGCGGCCGAGTCGGCGGAAAAAACAGACAAACTTGTTGAAAACGCCGTTTCGTCCTTCAAAAACACAACGCTTGAAAATCTCGTCACAACGGTCCTTTTTGAAAGCGAAACTTTGTCAAAGCTTTTAACCGGAATTTATTCCTCGCTCGCCGAAAGCACAGACACGCTTTCAAAGCTTGGAATCGACATCAGCCCCGCAGGCGTCGCAAAGGGCCTCGGAAAATATCCGACGGTTCAAAAGGCGCTTTTGAATTCCGCAGGTTGGTCGGCAGTCAACCTGAAGGGCGCAAAATGGAATGTGTATGACAAATACGATTTCGCTTCGGCGGTCGCTTCAATGCTCGCTCCGTTCAACGACGTTCTTTATACCGTCCTTTGCGGCGGAACCTATAAAGTCGGCGTAATCAGAATCACAGGTTCAAACGGTTATGAAACCGGACTTGTTCCGATGCTTGCCGCTCTCGGTTGCACATGGTTTGAAAGTTCTTCAACTTTTTATGCTCAAGCCGAAGGAAACAAAAATTCAATGGTTTGGAACACGGTGATTTCAATCTTCTCGCTCCTTGAGGAAGTTCTTGAGTCTCCGGCAATGAAACTTTCGGCAACGCTTCCGAACCTTGCATACTATATTAAGGACGGAGGACTTCAAAGTTCGGTTGACGCACTTCTTAAGCCGTTCACTCCGCACATCGGAAGCCTTGTTTCGTTTTTCTCCGGTTCTCAAATGCTCAGCCTTTTGATGTTCCTTCAGGATTCACAAAAGTACACAACGAATTTCAGCGAAAACATTAACACCGTCCTTTCGGATATGACCGAAAGCAGCGACTTGAAGCTCGCTCCCATCGATCTTGACACTCTCAAGGGCTGCGGAACGCTCAGCGGTGGAAAAGTTGTTGCAAACATCGGCGAAAGTTTTACATACACTTTTACCTGGCTCATAGACACGTTGAAACTCAATTCCGACAAGGTTGAGGAAACGCTCGGCGCAAACGAAGACATGGCAACGGTTCTTCCCGTTGTTCAGAATCTTCTCAAAAAGGAAACGAGCGAAATCTTCAAAATGCTCGTCACTCTTCTCACGAGCGAAAAGGGCAGCGAAGTCAATTACGAATGGACTCAGAAAGAGTTCACCGCAACATCGGTCAGCTACACCGCAAACCTCGGAGAAGAAAAATATAAAAGAGTTCTCAAGGGAATTGACGGAGTGATGAATGAATTTGCCGTTGAATTCGGCGGCGGAAAAACACTCAGCTCAACGCTCAAGGGAACGATTTATTCCGGAACGATTCTTGCAAAGCTCATGAAAGGGCTTTACGGTGCGCTCGGCAGTTCGGAACTTCAAAGCGTAATTTCCACTCTCGGAATTTATGCAACTCCGTCGGCCGTTTCAAACCATTTGAGAAAGAGCGGATTTTATACCGCAGCGTCTTATCTTTCCGGCGCATACAGTTGGGAAAAAATCAGCGAGGAAAGGCTTGCGTCCTGCTTCAAGAGCGGAAGCAGAACATATTTTGAAGAAGCTCTCACGGCGGCGCTCATGCCTCTCGAACCCGTTTTTGAAATGCTCTTTGCGAACGGAACGCTCACCGTTCTTGATTCGGTGAACATTCCCGGTTCAAACGGATATAACTCGGCGGTCATTCCGATTCTTGAGGCACTCGGTTGCCCGGATAAGCATATTCTTACTTATGCACAGTACGAAAAATGCAAAGGCAGCGACAAAATCATCGGCGCAATAATCACACCGGTCCTTGACCTTGTTGACAAAATTTGCAAAAAGCCGGTTTATACATTGACGGCGATTTTGCCGAATATGGTATATTTCATTTCAAACGGCTCGCTCATGCAGTGCCTTGAAAACCTTCTTAATCCGATCCTCGAACTTCTCAAATCATTCGGAATCGACATCGCTTCGCTCGGAATTGATCTTGAAGAAATTAAAAAGACGGATGTTCTTACGGCTGTTTCGGATATGATTCCCGACCTTGCAAAGGACACAATCAAGCTTTCAAAGCCTGACCTTAAATCGCTCGCCGGAATCGGTTCAATCGCTTCGGCAACAAGTAAACGTACTTTCGACGGAAAAAGAGAAAAGGTTTATGTTGTCAAAGCGGATCAGACAGCGGTTCTTATTACGCTTCTGAGATATGTTGTTGACGCAATCAGAGCTCCGGAAAACAGCAAGGTTGTCAGCGAGATGATGGCTCCGAAAGACGGAGACAACTCAATGTTCTCTCAGTATTCTTCGGGAATCGGCGATCAGATGGCAGAAATGACAACCGATGAAACAATCGAATGGCTTTATAAACTCTTCTTCCGCGAAAGAGCGGTTTCAAGTACAACCGGCGTATATGTTTATGACAAAGAGATTATCTATCAGCCCGAAGATAAAAAATCGGACGCTCCGAAAGTAATCATTCCGATTGTCATCGTTCTTCTTCTGATTGCGGCGTTCCTGATTTGGAGACGCGACAGAATCAAGATCCTTTTTGAGAGAAAGAAAGCGGAAAAAGCTCTTAAAAAAGAAGCAAAAGCCGAGAAAAAAGAAGCAAATAAGGAGGCGTAAGAAATGCTGGCACTTAAAAATATTGTCAAAGATTACACAACGGGCGACACAACCGTCCGCGCAATGAAAAACATCAGCATTAACTTCAGAGAAAGCGAGTTCGTTGCAATCCTCGGTCCTTCGGGCTGCGGAAAAACAACAATGCTTAACATCATCGGCGGTCTTGACCGTTACACAAGCGGCGACCTCGTAATCAACGGAAAATCAACAAAAACGTTCACCGACGGCGATTGGGATACATACCGCAACCATTCAATCGGTTTCGTTTTCCAAAGCTATAACCTCATCACTCACCAGACTGTTCTTGCAAACGTTGAGCTTGCTCTTACCCTTTCCGGCGTATCGAAAAAGGAACGCCGCGAAAAAGCGATTGAAGCGCTCAAAAAAGTCGGCCTTGAAAAACATATCTATAAGCGCCCGACGCAGATGTCCGGCGGCCAGATGCAGCGTGTTGCAATTGCCCGTGCGCTCATCAACAATCCCGACATCATCCTTGCCGACGAACCGACCGGCGCACTTGACAGCGAAACCAGCGTTCAGATTATGGAACTTCTTAAAGAAGTTGCAAAAGATAAGCTCGTCATCATGGTTACCCATAACCCGGAACTTGCGCTTCAATACGCAACAAGAGTTATCCGTTGCCTTGACGGTAACGTAATCGACGACTCAAACCCGTTCACCCCGACCGAAAAGGATTATGAAATTGAAAAGGAAAAGGCAGAGGAAGAAAGAAAAAAGGGCAAAAAGCCGTCAATGTCAATGGCAACCGCTTTCACCCTTTCAATGCGTAACCTTGTCACAAAGCGTGCGCGAACAATTTTGACCGCCGTTGCCGGAAGTATCGGTATCATCGGTATTGCCCTTGTTCTTGCGCTTTCAAACGGAATCAACGGATATATTGCAAAAATCGAAAGCGATGCACTTTTGCTGTTCCCGATGTCGGTTGAAAAAGAGGCGGTCAACACCGACAGCCTTCTTCAAACCGCTCTCGGACTAAACCCGCTTCTCGGCGTTGACCACGACAAAGACGCAGTTTATGTCAACACATCGTTCAACACGATGATCAACACTTTTGTTGCCCAGTCGAACTCAAACAACCTTCAAAGCTTCAAAAAGTATATTGACGAAAACCGAAGCAAGTTTGACGAATACTGCAACGACGTTCAGTTCAATTACACAACGAAGTTGAATATTTACCGTGTTCAGGACGGAGAAAACCCGGTTCAGGTTAACCCGAGTACTCTTCTTGACAACCTCAATATGCAGTCAATTTCAAGCCTTGAAGGCTTTGTTGATATCGACAGCTACACCAACCTTTGGAAGCAGCTTGTCGGTGATAACGAAACGCTCGGAGATTATTACGACGTAATTTACGGACGTCTTCCGCAGGATTACAACGAAGTTGTTGTAATCGTTGACGGAAACAACGAAGTCACCGAACTTATGGCGTATGCCCTCGGCCTCAAGGATCAGAGCCAGTTCACCGCAAACCTTATGAACGCTCTTTCCGGCGGAGATAAGCTTGAAAGCGGTGACGCCGAAAAAATCTCATATGACGATATTCTCGGACTTAATTTCAAGATGCTCACCAACAGCGACCTTATGCACAAAGACGAAAAAACCGGACTTTGGAGCGACATGAGAAACAACGCTCTTTATGTCAGCAACCAGCTCAAGGACGCAATTGACGTAAAGGTTGTCGGAATTCTTCGTCCGGGCGAAGACAACGTTCTTTCCGTAGGTAACGGCTATATCGGTTATATGGGCGGCCTTATGGATTACGCTCTTGACAGAACCAAGAACTCCGAAGTTGTCAAAGAACAGCTTGCAAACCCGAAGAAGGACGTTCTCACCGGAATGGAATTCTTCGACAAGACCGTCAACGACTTCGACCTTACAGACATCGACCTCAACGAAATCGATTACAACTATCTCAACATCACCCCGTTCCTCAGCATGGCAAAGGACATGGATCTTTCGGAGATTGATATTACCGATATGTCCTCAATGTTTGACTTCGGTGATATGTCCGACCTTCAGAAAAAGCTGATGGAAGGCTATCTTACAGACGACCAGGTTCTTGCGTTCAAGCAGGCATACATAGACACCGTAAATTCAAAGTGCTCGCTTGAAAAGACCTATGAAACAATCGGTTATTCCGACGAGGATAACCCGACTTCGATTGCACTTTATCCTAAGGATTTCGACACCAAAGAAGAAGTCAACAACATGGTTGACTATTACAACAAGAAGGTTACCGAAGACGGACATGAAGAGCTTACGATTAACTGCACCGACTATATCGGAATTGCAATGAACGTTGCAATGCAGGCAATCAACATCGTAACTTATACGCTCGTTATCTTCGTTGCGATTTCGCTTGTTGTTTCCTCAATCATGATCGGAATTATCACTTACGTTTCGGTTATTGAAAGAACGAAGGAAATCGGTATTTTGAGAAGTATCGGTGCTTCAAAGCGAGACGTTTCAAACGTATTCAACGCGGAAACGTTCATCATCGGCCTTTCGGCAGGTCTTATAGGTATCGGAGTCACGCTGCTGTGCGAGATACCGATAAACCTGATTTTGAGAAAGTTGACCGGCGCACCGATTACGGCGGTTCTTCCGTTCACGGACGGCTTGTGGCTCGTTTGCGTCAGCGTATTCCTGACCTTCATTGCAGGACTTATTCCCTCCTCGCTCGCCGCGAAGAAAGATCCTGTTGAAGCCCTCAGAACAGAATAATTTTACTGCATACAATAAAACGGGGTCGGAAAAACCGATCCCGTTTTTTGCGCGTTTATTCGTCTTAACTTTCTTTACGAATGAACATTTTTCAAAATCCTATGCTATAATTGAGTAAACGATTTAAAAAATACTGAGGTGAATTTATAATGGAAATGCTTGAAATTATGAACCGGCGCCACAGCGTGCGTCAATATACCGACGTGGCAATTGAGCAGGAAAAAAGAGAAACACTTAATGCACTGATTGAAGAAATCAATGCCGAAAGCGGTTTACACATTCAGATTTTTTATGACGAACCGAAATGCTTTGATTCAATGCTTGCACATTACGGAAAGTTTGTAGGTGTCAAAAACTATATTGCACTTGTCGGAAAGAAATCTTCCGACCTGGACGAACAGCTGGGTTATTACGGCGAAAAGCTTGTTTTAAAAGCGCAGGAACTCGGACTTAACACCTGCTGGGTTGCAATGTCTCACGGAAAAAGCAAAGCCGATATTCAAAAGAATGAAAAACAGGTTTGCCTTATTTCTGTCGGATACGGTGTATCGCAGGGAGTACAACACAAAAACAAGGCACTGGGTGATGTTTGCAATTATACAGCCGATATGCCGCAATGGTTCTTGAACGGTGTAAATGCGGCTCTTCTTGCACCGACAGCAATGAATCAGCAAAAGTTCTTCTTTGAACTTCTTTCGGACGGCAGCGTCAAAGTAACGTGCGGACGCGGATTTTATACAAAGCTTGATCTCGGAATCGTGAAATACCATTTTGAAATCGGTTCAAAAAGAAAAATGTAATCAATCAAAAACGAACACAGCATACGTTTGCCCTTTTTCAAAGGCAAACGTATGCTGTGTTTTATTATTTTAAAAAGTTTATGTTTTATACCCTTGCAACCATTTCGCCGTAAAGTTCTTTCTCTTCCTTGATGAACTTTTCAACGGCGTCAACGGTGGGCATTGCGGCCGAACAGCTGTGGGCGGAAATGAGCATTGAAGCGGAAGCCGTTCCAAATTCAAGCGCGTCGATAACGTCCCAGCCTTCAAGCAAACAGCGTATAAACGCCGAAGCGTAGCCGTCGCCGCCGCCGAAGCCTTTCATCGCCTTAACGGGGAACGGCTTGATTGAATAGCTCTTTCCGTCGTTGGTATAAGCGGTTGAACCGTCTTTGCCGTGCTTGATGATGACGATTTTTGCGCCGTGGGAGTGCCAGCGTTTTGCGCTTTCCTCGTCGGTTTTGCAAACGCCCATGATGGCTTCGGTGAGGTCGTATTCTTCGCGCGAGCCGAGAATAATGTCGCTGTTTTCGGCAACCAGTGAGTAGTAAACCGAAATTTCATCCTTGTTTTTCCATGAGTACGGGCGGTAGTCGATGTCGAAAATGACAACCGTTCCGTTCTTTTTTGCAAGCATCATTGCCTTGAGAACGGCTTCTCTTGACGGTGATTGCGAAAGCGCCGTGCCGGAAATTACGAGTGCCTTTGCGCTTTTGATGTAATCTTCGCTGACTTCACTCGGCTCAAGCATAAGGTCGGCAACGCCGTCGCGATACATAAGAATACTGCTTTCGGTCGGACTTTTGATTTCGGTAAAAGTCAGGCCGATTTTTTCGCCGTTCTTTGCTCTGACAATGTTTGAAGTGTCGATTCCGTCGTTTTTGAAGTAGTTGACAACATAATCGCCGTGCTGATCGTCGGAAACTTTTCCGATGAAGCCGACTTTTTTTCCGAGCCTTGCAAGACCAACTGCAATGTTTGCCGGCGAGCCGCCGACGTATTTGTTGAAGTTGCAGCTTTCCGAAAGGGGACGGTTCATGTCCGTCGGGTTAAAGTCGATTGCGATTCTTCCGATTGGGATAACGTCCAAGGGACGGCTTTCGTCAAATTCAACGTATTTCATAGTAAAATCTCCTTTAAAATAAATCTATGTCTTCGGCCTTTCCGACCGAATAAAAAATTTCCATGTGGCGTTTTGCGTTTTGGTATGCGCCTTCAATCTCCGCCTGATGAAGATCGTAATAGCCGTGAATTTCTCCTTTTTCATAGCTTTCGCGCACCGAACGCTCAACCGAATCGAAGGTTGCGGTTGCAATGTTGATTTTTTTGATTCCGCTTTGGTGACAACGGATGAAGTCCTCTTTGCTGATTCCCGTTCCGCCGTGAAGAACGAGCGGAGTTTTGACAAGCTCGTGAACCTTTTCAAGAATGTCAAAGCGAAGCTTCGGTTCTTCCTTGTAATTTCCGTGGGCATTTCCGATTGCGATTGCAAGCGCGTCAACTCCGGTTTCTTCGGCAAAGTGTTTTGCCTGTTCGGGAGAGGTGCAGTTGATTGCAATGTCTTCGCTTCCGTCCTCGCTTCCGCCGACGCAGCCGATTTCCGCTTCAACCGCCGCGCCGTATTCCTTCGCAATTTCAACGATACCCTTCGTGATTTCGATGTTTTCGTCAACGGGAAGGTGAGAGCCGTCGAACATTACCGACGTAAAGCCGATGTCGAGTGCCTGTTCAATGCAGCAGGGCGTTTTTCCGTGGTCAAGGTGAACAGCAACGGGAACGTTCACTTCTTCCGCCGCAGCAACCATTAGCGGTCCGATGAGCGCAAGAGGGGAGTGGTTGAGCCGAACTTCGGCAATTTGAAGAATAATCGGAGACTGCGTTTCCTCTGCGGCTTTGATTACGCCGAGCACCATCTCCATGTTTGCAACGCTGAACGAACCCACCGCATAGTTGCGCTTTTGCGCGTCGGCAAGCAGGTCTTTCATATTAACAAGTGGCATATTTTATCTCACAACCTTTGCAGATTTTTTATTTACAATGTCAAGAACTTCGCTTTTTGAGGCGGAAGACGTGTCGCCCGGGGTTGTCATCGCAAGAGCCGCATGGGCGAGCGCAACTTCAAGGGCGTACTTCGTTTCGCCGCCGTTCATGAGTGAGTAAAGAAGGCCGGAAGCGAAGCTGTCGCCGCTGCCTATTCGGTCAAGAACACAGAGGTTTTCAAGCGTTTTCGTTTTCAAAAGTTCGTCTCTTCCCTTTTCAAAGCACACCGCCCGAAGGCTGTTTGATGAAGCGGAATGGACGGTTCTGACCGTTGTTGCGATGAGTGAGATGTTCGGATATTTTTCGCTGACATTTTTCATGAAACGCAAGTATCTTTCATCGTCGTGAACGTCAATGTCTGCGCCTTTTTCGGTTTCAAAGCCGAGAACTTTTGAAAAGTCAAATTCGTTTCCGAAAACGATGTCGGTATAGCGAAGAATTTCTCCGATGTTCTTTTTGACCTCTGCTTCGTTTTCAAGGCACGCCCAAAGCGACGGACGGAAGTTGAAGTCGAACGAAACAACCGCACCGTACTCTTTTGCTTTTTTTACCGCTTCAAGCGCCGCCGCCGAGGTACTGCCCGAAAGGGCGCAGAAGATTCCGCCGGTATGAAAAACTCTGACTCCGGAAGAAAAAATTTTGTCCCAGTCAAAGTCGCCTTCTTTAATTTGCGAAACGGCGGTGTTTCCTCTGTCGGATGTGCCTTTTGCGCCTCTTATGCCGAAGCCCCGCTCAACAAAATTCAGTCCGTTGCGGCAGCTTTTTCCGATTTTGTCAAAAGTTTTCCACTGAATGAACGATGTGTCGACGCCGCCCTGCATGATGAGATCTTCGATGAGAAAACCGATTTCGTTTTCGCAAAGGGCGGTTGCAACGGTGGTTTTGAGCCGAAAGCACTTTGAAAGTGCGCGGGCAACGTTATATTCTCCGCCGCCTTCCCAAACGGTGAAGGAACGGGCGTTTCTTACTCTTCCTTCGCCCGGATCAAATCGAAGCATGACCTCGCCGAGGGCAAGAAGGTCAAATTTTCCGTCTTTTTTGATTTCCATAAAGATTCACCTTATTCGTTTACTTACTCGTTTGATTTGAGCGATTCAACAATGTCAACGCGTTCAAGATTTCTGCGAAGAACAAGGTTGACGCAAAGCGAAAATGCCATTGAAAGAACGGCTGCATAAACAAAGCTCAGAATTCCGGCCGAATGAGAGAACATGAGGATGTCAACTTCTCCGACCGCAATAACCATTCTGTGAACAAGAATTCCGAGAATGAGGCCGAGGAATGTTCCGATGACGCTCAAAAGGAGGTTCTCGCGGAAAATATATTGCGTGACTTCACGTTTTCTGAAGCCGAGAACTTTGATTGTTGCAATCTCCTTGAGTCTTTCGTTGATGTTGATTGAAGAAAGGTTATAAAGAACGATGAACGAAAGAAGGCCGGCAGAAATTACAAGAATGATAACAACATAATTGAGCGCATTGATGATGTTTTCGAATGTGAGCTGTGTTTCCTCCGAATATGAAACCGCGGTGATGTCATATTCGGTCATGAGATCCTTTGAAAGCTGCTCCTTTTGCGTTCCGGAAAGCTCGGATTTGAAGTCTGCCATGATGTAATTATATCTCGGATTTCCGGCGAAGAGAGCGGAGTAAACGTCCTTCGTCATGAAGACGTAATGGAAGATATAATTTTCCGCAATCTCCGCAACAGGAACCTGAACGACGTAACCGTCGGAAACATGAACAAAGATATAATCGCCGACGGAAACACCGAGTTCCTTTGAAAGTTTTTCGGTGATTACTGCGCCGTTTTGCGGAAGCGCAAGAGCGTTGCCCGTTTTTGCATCCTTGAGCCGGACAAAGTTCGGCAGCAACTGCGCGTCCTGAGGAACCATGAGATAGGTTTCCATGAGTTTGTCGGATTTGCTTCCGCTTGTGTTGAGAACTTTCATGTAGCCGAGGTCGCAAGAGGCAACCTCCGGCCTTGAAGCGACGGTTGCCGCCGCTTGCGGGGTTGAAACGTTTGTGTCGTAAGAACCGTTTAAAACGACCTGCATATCATAAGAAACAATGCTGTCGTTTCCGAGAAACTGCTTGTTGAACATTTCTTTGATTGAGTTTTGAAGTCCGAAGCCCGCAACCATGAGCGACGTGCAACCCATTACTCCGAGAACGGCCATGAAGAAACGCTTTTTGTTTCTGAAAACGTTTCTGAAAGTGATCTTTGCGGAAAAGCTGAGACTTTTCCAAAGATTCGGAAATTTTTCAAGGAAAATCCGTTTTCCGCCCTTCGGCGCTTTCGGACGCATGAGCGTTGACGCACTCGTTTTAAGGCTGCGGTCGCACGCAATGTATGCCGAAAGAACGGTTACTCCGACGGAGACAAGCATTGCCGGAATTGCGTAGCCGAAGCGGTATTTTATCATTACCGACGGGAGCGCAAAGAGAATTGAATATGCTTTTGTGACTGCGAAGGGGAAGAGCGCAAAACCGAGCATAGTTCCCGCAAAGGAGCCGATTGCGCTTGCAACGAAGGAATAGAAAAGATATTTCGCAACGATTTCTTTGCTTCTGAAACCGAGCGCTTTGAGCGTTCCGAGCTGAGTTCTGTCGTCCTCAACCATTCTCGTCATTGTGTTGAGACAGACAAGAGCGGCAACGATGAAGAAAATCCACGGGAAAATTTTTGAAATTGCCGCGGTTCTTTTTGCGGTTTGTTCAAGTTCGGAAAAGCCCATAAGTCCGTCGTCGCGGTTTTGAACGTACCATTTTCCGCTGTCGAGGTTCAAAAGGAAGTTCTTTGCTTCGTCAAGTTGGGTTTTTGCGTTTTCAAGTTTTTTGTTGACTTCTTCCTTCTGCGCTTCAAAGTCGGCTTCAACGGTTTTTGCCTTTTCCTTTGCGAGCTGAAGGTTCGTTTCAAAATTTGTAATTTGGTTTTTCGAGTCGGAAAGCTGATTGAGAACTTCAAGTTCTCCGAGCTGAATGTCGTAATTTGAGCTTGTGAGTTCCTTTTCCGCTTCCTTGAGTTCGCTTTCCGCCGTTTGAAGTTGGGCTTGAACGGTTTTGAGCGTTGCAACAAGCTTTTCGGCTTTTTCAAGCTCTGCTTTTTTTGCGGCGAGTTCGGTTTTTGCGTCGCTGAGTTCTTTTTTGGAGGCGGCGAGCTTTTCTTCAAATTCCTGAAGCTGCGGTTCCATGTATGCCGCCATTTCTTCCGCCGTTCCGACGGCGGTGATGCTGTTGATTGTTGACATAATCTGATCAACTTCAACGCCGACAAGACCCGATTCTTTGAAGCGGTCAAGAATTGCTTGTCGGTTGTCGCCCTGCGTCTGATCGAATTGAGTCATTGCGGAACGTGTTGTCGCAACGAGCTTTTCAAGGTAGGAAACCGTTGTGAGAAGGCTGTTTACCTGAGTGTTTGCAACGTTATACTGGGTCTGGGCATTTTTGTAATCGGTTTCTGCGCTTGAATATTTGTCAACGAGAGCTTTTGCTTCGTTGTATTTGTCCCTTTTTTCTTCCCATTTTTCGTATTGGGAGGAGTGCTCGAGTTTGCTTTGGTCAATCTTTGAAGAAGCTTCGGTTGCTTTTTTGTTGTATTCTTCTTTATATTCGGCAAGCTTTTTGTCGCCGTTTTCAGCAAGGTCAAGAATTTCTTTGACCTTTGCTTCGCCTTCGGCGAGCTGAGTTTCGGCCTCGGCTTTTGCTTCGGCATATTTCTTTTCCTGTTCTGAAACGTCGCTTGAATATTTTTCCTTGATTGCGGAAACGCGGATATCGATTCTTTCCTGTGCAATTGAGGTCAGATATTCCGTGAACGGAGCAACGTAGCTTTCATATTCCTTTGAATACGGATCCATGGTTTCGGTTCCGGTGAGCTTAATTGAAAAGCTGTTGTAATAATCGCTCAAAAAGTTTTCCGACGGAATATAAACAAAGGTTCCGAGTTTTCCGGTTCCGATATTTGTGTGGCCGCGCTCATAGGAAATGTAAAGAGGGGTTCGGATAATTCCGGTGATTGTGAACTGAGTGTTTTTGAGCGAAGACGAAGCGTCGGAGGAGTCGCCTTCGATTGTAATCACGTTTCCGATTTCAAATCCGTCCGGCGTTGAAAGAACGCTTTGGTCAACAACGCACTGATTGGAAGAAGTCGGCCAAGTTCCGTCAATGAGCTGAGGGCGGTTGATGAAGGATTTGTCGTCTGCACCCTGAGTGTATGCCGAAACTTTTGAAAGATCAAGCGAAAGCGCACGGACAGTCAGCTGAGAGCCGTCAAGGTCGGTTGCGTTTTGGCCGTTGATGAGAAGGTTCCCGTCAAAGAACTTTTCCGGGCTGATTGCTTCAACGCCGTTGATTGAAGAAAGGGTTTGAAGATCTTCTTCGGAAAGGCCGACGGTTGACGTAATTCCGATGTCCATGGTGTTGGTGTCTTTGAAATATTGCGCCGCAGTGTCAAGCATGTCGGGCGCGGTTGCGTTCATTCCGGCGAAAAAGCTGATTCCGAGCGCAACAATTGCAACGATCGAAAAAAATCTCGACCGTGTCCGCTCAATCGTTCTGAGCGTATCTTTAAACAAAGCGTTAGTCATTTTTAAAATTCACCTCAAACGAAAGAGTTTTTACCATTCAAGAAGGTCAACCGGAACGGGTCTGTCGTTGACCGCAATCTGAATAACTTTTCCGCTTCGCATTGTGATGATTCTGTCCGCCATGTCGGCGAGCGCCGAGTTGTGGGTAATTACGACAACGGTTGTTCCCGTCTCCCGGCAGGTTCGGTGAAGCAGCTTCAAAATCTGCTTTCCGGTTTTGTAATCGAGCGCACCGGTCGGTTCGTCGCAAAGAAGGAGTTTCGGGTTTTTTGCAAGTGCTCTTGCGATTGAAACGCGCTGCTGCTCGCCGCCCGAAAGCTGAGAGGGAAAGTTGTCCATTCTTTCCTCAAGGCCGACTTTTTTGAGAAGTTTTTCCGGCGAAAGCGGCTTTCTTGCAATTTGAGAGGCAAGTTCAACGTTTTCGAGTGCGGTGAGGTTCGGAATGAGGTTATAAAACTGAAAAACAAAGCCGACGTCGTAACGGCGGTAGTCGATGAGTTCTTCCGGCGTGAGCTTGTTAATCGGCTTTCCGGCAATGCGGATTTTTCCGTCATCGCAGGTATCCATTCCGCCGAGAAGGTTGAGGACGGTTGACTTTCCGGCGCCGCTTGCGCCGACGATGAGGCAAAATTCGCCCTGTTCGATTTTAAAGTTCACTCCGTCCGCGGCGGTGATGATCACTTCGCCGGTCTGATATCTTTTATATACGGATTCAAATTCAATAAAGCTCATTTTCTGTGGCCTTTTCCTTCCTGATTCTTTTTCGTCACTTTATGTTCGGACCGAGGTTGCCCTCGCGCCAATGCTTTCTGCAAAGGCTTGTATATTTTTCGTTTGCGCCGAGAAGAACCTGTTCGCCTTCTTTGATAATTCCGTTTTCGTCAAAGCGTGCGTTGCAGGTTGCTTTCTTTCCGCACCAGCAGATTGTTTTGACCTCTTCAATCGTGTCTGCCCACGCAAGAAGATACATGCTTCCGGGAAAAAGGTCGCCCCTGAAATCCGCACGCAGTCCGTAACAGATTACCGGAACGCCGAAATCGTCAACAACGCGGACAAGAAATTCGCAGTCCTCTTTTGAAAGAAACTGTGCTTCGTCAACAATGAGACAGTCCGCTTTTTTGATTTCCTCTTCCCGAAGTTCGTGGAACCAAACGCAGTTGCATTCAAGGCCGATTCTTGAGCGGATTTTTCGCTCTCCGTCGCGTGTGTCGATTTCCGGTTTGGCGATGATGACTTTTTGGCCTTGTTCTTCGTAGTTATGCTTCACCATGAGGGCGTTTGCACTTTTGCTTGAATTCATTGCGCCGTAACGGAAATAAAGCTTTGCCATGGATAAAACACTCCGATGTTATCTTATTTCTTGCTTTTTTTGACGGCTTCCCAAACGCCGTTTATGTATGCCGCACCGAGGGCGCGGTCATAAAGACCGTAGCCGGGACGGGCCTTTTCGCCCCAAATCATTCTTCCGTGGTCCGGACGGATGTAACCGTCAAAGCCGACGTCCTGAAGAGCCTTGACAATTTCGTAAATATCAAGACTTCCGTCCGAGGAAAGGTGGGCGGTTTCGTGGAAATGGTTTCCGATTCGTTTGACGTTCCTGATGTGGGCAAAATAAATGCGGTCGCCGACCTCTCTGATCATTGCGGGAAGGTCGTTTTTTTCGCTTGCGCCGAGCGAACCCGTGCAGAACGTCAGTCCGTTGTAAGGCGAGTCAACAAGTTTCAAAAAGCGCTTGATCGAATCGATGTCTCTGATGATTCTCGGAAGGCCGAAAATGTCCCATGGCGGATCGTCCGGATGAATTGCCATTTTTACGTCGCATTCCTCGCAAACGGGAATGATTTCTTTGAGGAAATATTCAAGATTCGTCCAAAGGTCTTCCGCGGTGATGTTTTTGTATTTTTCAAAAAGCTCTTTGATTTCGCCCATGCGTTCGGTTTCCCAACCGGGCATTGCATAACCGTTCGAGTTTTCGTCAATTTCTCTGAACATATCTTCGGGACTTTTTCCTTCGATTTGTTCGCCGTTGTAGCAAAGGCAGGTGGCTCCGTTGCCCATGTCCATCGCAAGGTCGGTTCTCGTCCAGTCGAAAACGGGCATGAAGTTATAGCAGATAACTTTTACGCCGGCTTTTGAAAGGTTACGGATGCTTTCAATATAGTTTTCGATATATTTTTCTCTTGAAGGAAGACCTAATTTGATGTCTTCGTGAACGTTGACCGATTCAATGCATTCCATCGTAAGACCGGCGTCTTCGATTTCCTTTTTCATTTCAAGAATCATGTTGAGCGGCCAAGCTTCGCCGCAGGGGAGAGTATGCAGGGCGGGAACAACGCCGACAACGCCCGGAATTTGTCTGATCTGTTCGAGCGAAACCGTGTCTTTTGTTTTGCCGAACCAGCGGAAAGTCATTTGCATAAGTATTTTCGTTCCTTTCTTAAAATGTTATTTGATGTCATCGTTTGTATATTCTTTTTCTTCGATTGTCTTTTTGGTTTTGTTGTCAATAATTGTGATTTTGACTTTCGGATTTTCGATTCCGGCGTATGTCTGATAGGTAAGACAGCTCTGAGCCACCATGAGCTTCATTTCAAGAGCCGTTTCGGCGGAAACGAACTTTTCCTTGTTGACAAGGAGCGAAACCTCGAAAAAGTTTTCCGTGTCGCAACTTTTGATTTTTCTGACGTAAGGATATTTTCCGCTTTCGGCGGCGGAATAGATTTCTTTGATTGACTGGGAGCTGACTTTTGTGAGAAGAAGATCCCTTGAAAGCGGGCTCATTTTGATCGTTACCGTTCCGTCGGAATTGACCTTTGCGCTTTTGAAACCGTAGGATTTGCAGTAAGCGTCAAGATCTGCACTTTCTTCTTCGCTGAGATAAGAAAGCGGGAACGAAACTTTGACCGTTTTCTTTGTGTCTTTCTCGTCCGAAGAAACCGAAACACCGTTGACCGTTGAATTTTCTTTTCCTTTTCCGCAGGCGGCGAAAGAGGAAAGCATGACCAATGCGAGCAAAATGCAGATAATTTTTTTCATAACCGTAATCCTCCTTAATATAACTCTAACTCAAAATGTCTAAGGCAAGTTAAAAAAGAACAAAGGGCTTTTTTGAAAAGAAAATCATTCATATTATAATACCATATATGCCCGAAGAATTCTATAACAAAATGAAAATAATTTGTGTGATTTTGTGTCGCGGATGAAAAGAAGGCGAGCATTGGCGCAATTCGGTCCGGCAACGTTTCAAAACTTTTAAATGCGTCTGAAAATCCGCCGTGATTAATTGACAATGCAAAAGATATATGATACAATATCACGGAAAATAACATATGGAGGTAAATAGATATGAAACACATTAAGACTATCGAAACCCGCAATCTTTGCGAAAGCGCAAAAAAAGGCGGCTGCGGTGAATGCCAGACTTCCTGCCAGTCCGCTTGCAAAACAAGCTGCGGAATCGCTAATCAGGCTTGCGAAAACAAGGATAACCACTGATTAATCGAACCGCACAAATCTTGGCGGCATATTTCCCGTCATATCACATAATCCATCTTGCCAATACGGCAGTATTGCCTGCAATGTCTTATGCAATCTGACGAAAAATCTTCTCGCCAATATTCGCACGTTCAATCAATCCGCGGTTATCGGATAACCACTGATTAATTGAATCGCATTGATAGCTTTAAATTTTGCAAATCAAAAATGCCGTCCTATGGGCGGCATTTTCAATACGGGAGATAATTTATGATCCACCAATACAAATTGCTCGGTTTGAATGTTGTTCTCGATGTCTGCTCCGGCGCCGTTCACGTTGTTGACGACGTTGCCTATGACATCGTCTCGCTTTTTGAGGAAAACGACAAAGAAACCGTTCTTTCAAAAATGAAGGAAAAATATGAAGGAAAAGACGGTATCACCGAAGGCGATATTGAAGAATGTTACGCCCAAATCGAAGAGCTTAAATCCGGCGGAAAACTTTTCACAAAAGATGAGTTTGAGCCAATGGCGGGCGAACTCAAGGCACGAACCTCCGGCGTTGTGAAAGCACTTTGCCTTCATATTGCACACACTTGCAACCTCAACTGTTCCTATTGCTTTGCTTCTCAGGGAAAGTATCACGGCGAACGCGCGCTCATGAGCTTTGAAGTCGGAAAACGTGCGCTCGATTTTCTCGTTGAAAATTCCGGAACAAGGCGAAATCTTGAAGTTGACTTTTTCGGCGGCGAACCGCTGATGAATTTTGACGTTGTCAAAAAACTTGTTGAATACGCAAGAAGCATCGAAAAGGAAAAAGGAAAAAACTTCCGCTTCACCCTCACCACGAACGGTGTTTTGATTGACGACGACGTCATTGACTTTTCAAACCGAGAAATGAGCAACGTCGTTTTGAGCCTTGACGGAAGAAAAGAGGTACATGACCGCTATCGCGTTGATTACGCCGGAAACGGAAGCTGGGAAAAGATTGTTCCGAAGTTTCAAAAGTTTGTCGAAGCGCGCGGCGGAAAGAATTACTATATGCGCGGAACGTTCACTCATGCCAATCCGGATTTCCTTGAAGACATCAAAACAATGCTCGGCCTCGGTTTTTCCGAACTTTCAATGGAACCGGTCGTTGCCGCTTCGGACGATCCGTCTGCCCTCACCGAAGAGGACAGAAAAATCGTCATGAAGCAATATGAAGACCTTGCAAAACTTATGCTTGAACGTGACAAAGAGGAAAAGCCTTTCACGTTTTATCATTACATGATTGATCTCAAAGGCGGTCCGTGCATCTATAAGCGCATTTCCGGCTGCGGTTCGGGAACGGAATACATGGCTGTCACTCCGTGGGGAGACCTTTATCCCTGCCATCAGTTTGTCGGCGACGAAAAGTTCAAACTCGGCGATATTTGGAACGGTGTTGAAAACAAAAAGGTTCAAAACGAATTTGCTTCCTGCAATGTTTACGCAAGAGAAGAGTGCCGCTCCTGCTGGGCAAGACTTTACTGCTCCGGAGGTTGCGCCGCAAACGCATACCATGCAACGGGTTCGGTCAAAGGCATTTATGAAGCCGGCTGCGAACTTTTCAAAAAGCGCATGGAATGTGCGATCGCCGTTGCAATAAAGAGGGAACTCGGTGACGACGAATGAGCAAACCCATTTGTGATTTCGTGAGGGAATATTCCAAAAGCGAGCCTTCGCGTTTTCATATGCCCGGCCATAAAGGAAAAGATTTTCTCGGATTTGAAGAGCTCGACATCACCGAAATTGACGGTGCGGACAACCTTTTTGCACCCGATGGAATAATCGCCGAAAGCGAGAAAAACGCAAGCGAAGCGTTCGGTTCAAAAACCTTTTATTCGGCCGGCGGCTCAACGCTTTGTATTCAGGCAATGCTTCACCTTCTTTCGCTTCACGCTTTTGAAGAGGGAAAAGAGCCGTATGTTTTGGCCGCACGGAATGCACACAAGGCTTTTCTCAACGCCTGCGCCCTTCTCGGAATAAAAATCAAATGGCTTTTTCCGAAGAACGCTTCAACTTATCATTCGTGCCGAGTCACAGCCGAAGAGATTGAAAACGAACTTGAAAACGACGGAAAAATCACCGCCGTTTATCTCACAAGTCCGGACTATCTCGGAAACACGGCGGACATTGAAAGCGTTTCCGAGGTTTGCAAAAAGAGGGGAGTGACCCTCGCCGTTGACAATGCCCACGGCGCATATTTGAAATTTTTACCGCAATCACGTCACCCGGTCGATCTCGGCGCAGACATTTGTTGCGATTCGGCGCATAAAACGCTTCCCGTTGTTACGGGTGGCGCGTACCTTCATATTGCAAAAAGCGCACCGAAAATTTTCATGGAGCGGGCGGTTTCGTCGCTTTCGCTTTTCGGCTCAAGCAGTCCGTCATATCTCATTTTGCAATCGCTCGACGCAATGAATGACCGCTTCGGACTTTTCAAAAAAGAGCTTGAAACGTTTCTTCCGGAAGTTGAAATTTTCAAAGAAAAACTTCGTGAACACGGTTTTTCGGTGCTCCAAAGTGAGGTTCTTAAAATTACGCTTGAAACAAAAAGTTTCGGATATACGGGAGAGAAACTTTCAGAAATTCTTGAAAAAGACGGTGTCTTTCCTGAATTTTATGACCCGGATTATCTTGTTCTCATGCTTTCGCCGTATAATAAAAAGGAAGATTTTGAAAAACTTTCCGGTCTCCTTTTTGCCCTTGAAAAAAGGCCGCCGATTTTGAAAAAAGCGCCGCCTTTGCCGAAACCGAAAACGGTTTTGACCCCGCGCGAGGCGATTTTCAAAAAAAGCGAGGTTTTGCCCGTTCAAAACTGCGTCGGAAGAATTTGTGCTTCTGCGGCGATAAGCTGTCCGCCGGCAATTCCGCTCGTTGTCTGTGGCGAAAGAATTGACGAAAGCGTTGTTGATTCTTTCCTTTATTACGGCATAAAAGAGTGCGCGGTGACAAGTGAATAAAAAAATAAATGCACGGATTGATGAAGTCAGGTCAATCCGTGCATTGTTCGTTTGATATGTTTTGAGAAGAAATCCGCACCGAAAGTTTTTTGCTTTCGGTGCGGGGGTTATAAGCGATTATTCAAAGATTAATAATGCTTGATTCCGCAGGAGCAGGTCTTGTTGATTTTAAGAATGCTGCAGAAAAAGTTGATGATCAACCAGATGAATTTTACGAACTTGCTTCTTGAATGGCACATATGGTTGCAGTTGACAAGAAGTTTTCCGCAAACATCGCAGTCTCCGTCGCTGTTTGAATCTCTGTGGCCTGTTGCTGCGATTACCGAACCGGTTTCGGCAACCTTTCCGCAAACGGAGCAGACCTTGTCACCGGTATAACCGTCTTCGGTGCAGGTTGCTTCCTTTGCGCCGACAACTGTTGTTGCCGAGTGACCTGTTGCGGGAATGACAACGGTTTCGCGGCCGAGTTCGGCTTTGCAAACGGAGCAGTAAACAACGGATTCATAAGAACCTTCAGCTTCGCATGTTGCGGCAACAACGTTTTCCCTGACTGCTTTTGACGGAGTGTGACCCGTCTTTTCAACGGTTACCGTTTCACGGCTGAGTTCCTTTCCGCAAACGGAGCACTCGACAACGGATTCATAAGAACCTTCGGTTTCACATGTTGCGGCAATAACGTTTTCCTTAACTGCTTCCGACGGGGTGTGGCCGGTCATCGGAACTTCATTCTGAGCAACAAGAATTTCACCGCAAACGGAACACTTCTTGCCTTCTGAGAGACCGGTTGTTGTGCAAGTTGCGTCAACAGCCGGGATGACTTCTTCGGTGTGGGCAAGCTTTTCGGTTTTTACCGTTTCACGGCTGAGTTCGGCTTTGCATACCGAGCAGTAAACAACGGAATCGTAAGAACCTTCAGCTTTGCAGGTTGCCGGAACTTCGTTTTCCTTGACTGCTTCCGATGGGGTGTGACCCGTCATCGGAACTTCCTTCTGAGCAACGATTACGGTGTTGCAGGCTTCGCAGTGCTTTCCTTCGGTCTTGCCGGCGGTTTCGCACGTTGCGGGGATTGCTTCGTCGGTCACAACATTTGAGTGGTTGTTCGGATCGATTGCAAGCGTGATTTCTTTTGTTGCTCCGCAAGCGCACTGCATTGTGACTTTGCCTTCGGCAACGCAGGTTGCGGGAATTCTTGAGCCTTCAACTTCGGTGACATAATTATGTTCGCCGGTTGCGGGGATTGTTTCCTTTTCTGTTTTGAGAACGGTCTCGCAAACGGTGCAGTATGTTACGAGGTCGTATGAACCGTCTGCGCCGCAAGAAGCTTCAACTCTGTTTTCCTCTCTTGTTGCTTCGGTGTGGCCGGTCATCGGAACTTCCTTCTGAGCGACAAGGATTTCACCGCAAACGGAGCATTTCTTGCCTTCGGTGAGACCGGTTGTTGTGCAAGTTGCGTCAACAGCAGGGATAATTTCTTCGGTGTGAGCGAGCTTTTCTGTCTTTACTGTTTCACGGCTGAGTTCCTTTCCGCAAACGGAGCAGTAAACAACCGAGTCGTAAGAGCCTTCTGCTTTGCAGGTTGCGGCAACTTCGTTTTCTTTAACTGCTTCCGACGGAGTGTGATCTTCGGTCTTTGCAACGGTTACTGTTTCACGGCTGAGTTCCTTTCCGCAAACGGAGCAGTAAACAACCGAGTCGTAAGAGCCTTCTGCTTTGCAGGTTGCGGCAACTTCGTTTTCTTTAACTGCTTCCGACGGAGTGTGATCTTCGGTCTTTGCAACGGTTACTGTTTCACGGCTGAGTTCCTTTCCGCAAACGGAGCAGTAAACAACCGAGTCGTAGCTTCCTTCTTTACCGCAGGTTGCGGCAACAACGTTTTCCTTAACGGCGGGAGCCGGAGTGTGAGCTGTTTTTTCGATTTTTTCGGTTTCGGTTGCCGAGCAGAGTGAGCAGGTTCTGGTCTGTTCACCGTATTTGTTGCAGGTTGCTTCTTTGGTTACTTTCCAATCGCTCCATTCGTGGTTGCAAGCCATGAACTTCGGAATCGGAAGTTGTGTTTCCGGGTCAATGCTCCAAACATTGTCAAAGTCCCAACCGTTTTCTTTGTAAATGTCTTCGCCCTTCAAGGAATCTGCCGAGAAGGAAGTTCCTCTTCCGCCTTCGTCAAAAGATGCCGAAGGAATTTCGCCTGACTTCATTGAGGCATAAAGACAGTCTTCCGTTGTTCCGCCGTTCTGCTGAGTTGCGGCAATCGGATGGAAAAATTTGTTGCTCCATGAATATACGGTACCGCTATAACCGTTGACTTTTCCGTTAGGATAGTAAATCTGAGCGCCGTTTGACGGGAAGGTGAACTGAACGTTTGTTGCGCAGGCTTTTGAAATCAAGCCTTCATTCATGCCGCAAATACCGCCGACCGTGTTGAAACCGGCAAGTCCGATATATTTATTGCCTGCCGCGTTACGGACAACAACATTTTCGAGAGTACCGCCGTTGAAGCCCGCAATCCCGCCGGCTCTGCCGTATGTATAGGCGCTGAAACGTGCCGCTGCTTCTGCGGCATATTTGAATCTTGTTTCCTGAGCAGATGCGGCAATTCCGCTGTTGGTTGAGTTGATGTAACCCGTTCCGACGCACTGGGAAACGGTTCCTTCGTTGCGTCCGCAGATTCCGCCGACTTCAAACCAACCTCTTACGTCGGTATTGTCGTTGACGCACTTTTCGATTGTACCTTTGTTAAGGCCGGCAACACCGCCGACCTGATAACCGGATTTAAGCCAATATTTCTGCGACGTTGAAGTTTTGAATTCGCCGTAAATAAGTGAACCGGAAACGGTGCAGTTTGAAATTACGCCGCTTTCGTTGTTGACTCCGGCGATGAAACCGCCCTGAGTTGAAACAACGATTTTTGAATCGCTGACAGTGAGGTTTTTGATGGTTCCTTCATTGATTGCAAAAAGACCGGTGTTTGAACCGCTGTCGATTGCAAGACCCGAAACAGTGTGACCGTTACCGTCAAATTCACCGGTAAAAGCCGTGTCGCCGCTGTCGAGCCAGCCGATCGGTAAGAAATCCGAGCCGACTTCAATGTCGCTTGCAAGGTAATACTTTCCTGCAAGGTCGTTTTCGATTGCTTTCAGTCCGCTTTCGTCAGTGATTGCCGTCCATGTTTCGTCGACGGCGCTCGTTGAAAAGACCATTGCCGAAAGAACCATCATGATTGAAAGAACGACCGAAAGAAGTTTTTTTGATGCGTTTTTCATGTTCTTTGCCTCCTGTAAAATTTCGATTTTTTTTGATTCTTAAAACTTTATTAAGTCTGTTAAAAACCGTTGAATGTTATACCACTTTGTTCATGGATTGTCAACAAAATTTGTTCGATTCGGAAACTAAAAACCAAAAATAGCAATATGCAACAGATGTTACAATTCGGTCGTCTCCGTTTTGGTTAAATTGACAATAGCCTATTTTGGAAATTTTGGCCATATTTCGGGAATCTGTTGCACAAGCTCCCAAAACATGAAAAAGAAAATGAAAAGGCAATATTTTTGTTTTAAACAACATTTTCTTAAAATTTGTTTATTTTTATGATAATCGGTCGAATAATGTGTCAATGGAATGTGGTGGATTATGGGAGGAGATGAAAAAATCAAGGACTGCTTTTGACGGCAGTCCTTAGTTATTTAGCTTTTCAGATTCAATTTCAATTTCGCGAACAAGCTCGTTTGGTTTCATTCCGAAAGCGCAGGATATTTTCCAAATTGTTTCAAAATTAGGGCTTTTATCATGGTTTTCAATCATTGCAAGGTGGCTTCTTGCAATGCCGGCAAGACCACTGCAAACCTCTTGCGACTGACCTTTTTCTTTGCGGATTCGTTTAATAACATTTCCTGCTGCGTTAGGATTAAATTCTATCATCGTAGACACACCCCTTCTGTAGAAAGTGTAAACGCAACAGAAGAAATTTTGTCTATTATCGTAGACGAAATCAAAATAAAGTGTTATAATCTCTCTTGCAGAAAAACAAACTGCAAAATTATTTTAAGGAGATGTCAAAATGAAAACGGAAAAAAGAATTTTAGGATTGCTGACGGCAGTAGTAATTCTTTTGGGTTCTATGACGATAGTGGGTAGTGCTACTCAATCCAAAACACAAAATTTTATTTTTCTGTTTTTCTTAAATCATACTCTATACCAAACAACTTATATGTAAGTGATTTATCAGATTCTACAATTTTTTTAGGAATAAAAATATATGCTCTAAATTCATATGATTCTTCATCAAGCTTGCTCACAATAAGTCCGCCTGGAATTTCCTCCCAATTTGCTTCGCTTTTTCTCCATGCGAGTGAGCCTTTGTCATATTTATAGCCATCATCATAATTGATAAAACCTTTCTCTTTAATGGTTCTATCTTCTTTATCAACATTTTTGGCAGTATATGAGATGAAAACAAGCGTATATTTTTTACCTTTAGGGATTAACCCATACATTGATTTATAATCTTCGTAATTCAAATTTCGAAAACGATAATCATTACTGTAATACTTTTTATAATTCTCCTTTGTCAGTGGAAGCCAAAAGTTATCATTGTCTTTTCTCAAACCATCTATGCAATCCGCAAACTCAATGGCATTAACTTTGAATTCAATACCAAGATTATCTGTATATGTTTCGCCAATTACACCTGTTTTTGGTACAGCTAATCTTGCAAATATGACGATTAACAATACAATAATTATCAAAAGCGGAGTTACACATCCTATTGCAACCTTAAGGCCTTTTTTCTTCAATTTGTGTCCGCATTGCGGACATTTGTCTGCAGACTTTGATACAAGACATCCACAATTAGGACAGGCTTTACCTTTTTTTGCATTATTCGCTTCATTACCAATGGTCTGTTCGTCAATCTCTCCGGTGTTTACTACATTTTCTGTGTTGATGTTCGATTTTTCATTCATTGTTTTTACCTCCTGAATTTTGATATAAATAAAAAGTGCGACCACCGAAGCAGTCGCACAAAAACGCAAACTCCGATAGTCGCCAAACTAATTGGATAAAGACAAGAACAGGTATCTAATCATCATCGGTAGGAATTTGCATTTTTATAAAATTCAACCAATGATAAAAAGATACGGAAATAAAGCCTTTAAAAAAATTAAAAGCTCTTGTCTGATTTTATTCAATTAGTTTGGCACTATTAAGTTTAGCACATTTTATATAAAAATTCAACATTAAATTTGGATATAGATATAAAAAACGGCCCATAAACAAAAAACAACCCCGTGGCTCTTTCGAGTCACGGGGTGAATTTATTGCTTTGCCGAAATTATTTCTCGGCGATTGCAGCCTGAGCGGCAGCAAGTCTTGCGATGGGAACTCTGAACGGTGAGCATGAAACATAGTCAAGACCGA
>JAUNFH010000135.1 GCA_030525185.1 Clostridia bacterium | reverse complement strand
CCGGCTGGGCAAGACATATGCTCTTCACCTATGACAACAAAAAGGTCAAGCACCCGATGCGCTCAAAGGAATGGGACTTTTATCAAATCAGCAACGGAAAATATATGGTTCAGATAAGCTTTGCGAACATCTCGTTCGGCGGCTATGTTTCGGCTGTAATCATGGATATCACCGACCCCGAAAAGAGTAAAAAGCTCGGCGGCGGAACAATCGCAAACTCAACCGCACTTTTTGTCGGCGGAAAGAACAAGTATACTCTTCCCCCGAAAGGCGACATTCCCAACAACGTTAAATATACCGTTACCGGAATCGGCAAAGCGGAGTTTGAATTTGACACGAGAGAAACCGAAAGAAGCCTTTATTTCAAGGGCAAGTCAAAGGGCAAGGACGTTGTCTGCGACTTCACGATGGATATTCCCGAAGGACTTGAAAATATCACAACAGTTCTTCCGTTCAAAGGCTATCCCGACCGTTTCTTCATGACGACAAAGCAAAATTGTATGCCGTGCGGCGGTACTTTCCGCTTCGGCGACCAAGTTTTTGAATTTTCAAAGGACGACACTTTCGCCTGCCTTGACTGGGGCAGAGTCAACACTCCGTATCAGCTTGTTTGGTACTGGGGCAACGGCTCAACCTATCTCACCGACGAAAACGGCAAAAAACATATTTTCGGCTTTGAAATCACTTGGGGAATCGGCGACGAAAGCAACGCGACCGAAACCTGCATTTTTTATGACGGAAAGGCTCATAAGTTCGGCGCGGTTGACGTTGAAACTTTCCCGAAACCGGATAAGTATCTTGAACCGTGGCACTTTGTTTCCGAGGACGGAAGGTTCGACTTCACAATGAAGCCGATGTTTGACAACCACAACGACACCAACGTCCTCAACGCTCTTCGTATGCATTCGCACCAGGTTCACGGACGCTGGAGCGGTACGGCTGTTCTTGACGACGGAACAAAAATTGTTGTTGACGATATGTACGCTTTTTGTGAATACGTTGAAAACAAGTGGTAATTTCGTCAAAACGCACAATTTTAGCCTTGTGAACTTGTGAATTTCAACAATATTAAATCTTGAAACAGTCGTTCAAAAATGATAAAATAAAAGCACAGGCAGATGAAATATTCTGCGAATCTCTTATGAAAGGAATGTCTGTTTTATGAAAAAGATCATTTGTAAAAGAGAATATGATACTGAAGCTTCAACTCTTGTGAAGAAGTATACCGAAGGTGAACTCGGTGACGCAGCCGGCTTTGAAGAAAGCCTTTATCAGACCGAAAAAGGTCTTTACTTCCTTTATGTCAACGGCGGAAGCGAGTCTCCTTACGCAAAGGAGGACATCAAGTCCCTTTCAAAAGCAAAAGCCGAACAGTGGCTTGAAAAGCACTGAGCATAAGCTTTCAGGAAAAATTTACGGGCTGTCGAAAATTCGGCAGCCCGTTTTTTCGTTTTCGTCCGTTATCTGTTGAGCGACCAAACGCCGAAGTTGAGATATCCGGCAAAGGTTACCCACACAAGGTACGGCACAAGAAGCAATCCCGCGGCTTTAGCCGTCCGATAATAATTGATTATCATCACAAAAATCACGAACCACAAAATCAAAAGCCAGATGAACGCAAGAAGGTATGCACCGAAATCAAAGAAAATTATGCTCCAAAAAAAGTTAAAAAAAAGGTTCAGCGCATAAATATTTACCGCGTTGCGCCTCATCATCGGCTCGCGTTTCCTTTTATTGAAAACAATCGCAAAACTCACGGCCATGAGAACATAAAGAACTGTCCAAACCACCGGAAAAACCCACGCCGGCGGAGAAAGAAAAGGCTTTGCCGAATTCTGATATACCTCACGGTTTCCGGCCGTCAGAAGTGCGGAAAGTCCGCCGACGGCAAGAGTCGCAAGAACGGAATAAACATAGTTTTTCACTTTGTTCCACATACGATTACCTCCGAAATTTCTTATTATATACTATGCAAAAGCAAAATTTCTGATTCTTTCAATTCGTCTCACGGCGCAAAATCAATTCACGCTTGACTTAACCTTGCGATTGTGATAATTTATTATCAACAAATCAAGGAGAACTTAAAATGATTTTTGACGTAAAAATTAAAAAAATTTCAGAAAAAGCAATCATTCCGACTTACGGCTCACCCTCTTCCGCCGGAGCCGACCTTTACGCCTGCCTTGAATCTCCGTGCGAAATCAAACCCGGAGAAACCGCCTTCATCCGCACCGGCCTTTGCGCCGAACTTCCGGAGGGCTATGTCGGCCTTGTTTTTGCAAGAAGCGGTCTCGCCTGCAAAAAAGACCTTGCCCCGGCGAACAAAGTCGGCGTAATCGACAGCGATTACAGAGGTGAAATCATGGTTGCGATTCATAATCACGGAAGCGAAATCCGCACCGTCGGCAACGGCGAAAGAATCGCCCAGCTTCTCATCATGCCGTACGTCACGGCGAACTTCATTCACTCCGACGAACTTTCGGACACGGAAAGAGGTTCGGGCGGCTTCGGCTCAACGGGAAAATAATTTTTTTGAGGTGAAAAAATGGTTTTATATTTTTCGGGTACCGGCAACAGTCGCTTTGTCGCAAGAAAGATTTCACTTTCTCTCGGCGACGAGCTCGTTGACCTCGGCAAAAGAATAAGGGAAGGCGACATTTCCACTCTTTCGGACGAAAAGCGTTTTGTTTTTGTCGTTCCGACTTATGCGTGGAGAATTCCGCATCTTGTTGAAAAATTCATTGAAAAAGCGATGTTTGACGGAACAAAAAAAGTTTGGTTCGTGATGACCTGCGGCGGAGAAATCGGAAACGCGGAAAAATATCTTCTCTCTCTTTGCGAAAAGAAAGGTTTTGAATACATGGGCGTTTATCCGGTGGTTATGCCGGAAAACTATGTTGCAATGTTTTCGGTTCCGGATGAAAAAGCTTCGGTTGAAATCATCAAAAGCGCTGAACCGAAAATTCAAAACGCCGCTTTTCTCATCGGAGAAAACAAAAAATTTCCTCAGCCGAGGAATAATCTTTATGACCGTTTCATGAGCGGCCCTGTTAATCAAATTTTCTATTCAGTATTCGTAAAAGCGGACGCATTCACCGCGGGAGAAAAATGCATCGGTTGCAAAAAGTGCGAAAAGCTTTGCCCTTTGAACAACATCAAAATTCAAAACGGCCGTCCCGTTTGGGGAAAGAACTGCACTCACTGCATGGCTTGCATCTGCCTTTGCGCCGAAGAAGCGATTGAATACGGAAAGAAAAGCCAAGGAAAGCGTCGGTATCATCTCGACTGATTTTCTCGGTTCGCAATCAAAAAACAAAAACAGCCAAAGTCGGTAAAAATCCGCCTGCGGCTGTTTTTCTTATTGCTTTTTAAAGATCTTTTCCAATGCTTTCGGTGAACGTTTTGACTGCATTGTCCCAACCGGAATACTTTTCGTCTCCCCGCTTATCCTTGAAAACACCGAGTGATTCGCAGTATTTTCCGATGAAAGAGGAAACCTTCAATGCGCCCTCATAATTCATGTGGTCGCCCTTGTCTCTCGTATCGGTCTGCCAATCAATCGGAACTTCTTTTCTGAGCGTATTCATGTCAAGGTAATCGCAGCCGAGCTGCTTTGAAAAATCCATGATTGCATTGTGCTTTCTCATGTCCCAGTTTTTGACGCTCGGCGTGCTGACAAGAACAAGCTTTGCTCCGTTTTGTTCGCAGAGTTTTTGAATTTTTTCAACATAAGTTCGGTTCTTGTTCGGAAAACTTTCTCTCATTTCGGTCGGACGCATATAACCTTTGACGTTTGCGGGATTGATTCCGTTCGTATAAATATATCCCTTGTTGATTTCGGTGTTTGAAAGGTCAACCCCGAACGACCAGTCACGGAAACTGAGCGTTTTCCAACGGTTGTGATAGCGGAAAACGGAAAGCTTTTCGGAAAGTTTCTGAGTGACAATGTCCGAATAAGAGAACGAACGATAGATTGCGTTCGTTTCAAGCATTACAATCTTCGGCTTTTGAGTTTGGAACGTTTTTTCAAGAAATTCATAGGAATAGCAGAGAATCTGAGCCGACGTTGCGCAAACATAAGGCGTATAGCCGTAATCCTTCCAGACCTTCAGCGGAATGAACGCACTGTAAGCCTCACTGTCGCCGACAATGAGAACGTCAATTGTGTTTTTCGGTTCGCTGAGGATTCCGTTTGCGGTTGCGTCAAGCATTCCGGCGTCCTTTGAGTTGCTTTTCGGCTGAAAAAGGAGCGAAGTTCCGAGAAGAAGAACAAGAAGAATCAATGCAAAGCAAACAATCCGTCCTGCGGTTTTTGCAATTTTTTTCATACTTCACACTCCTTTTTAAAACTCGGCATACATCGGATCGACCGGAATATATCCCGGTCCGTATGCACCGAAAACAACGATGAACATAATGAGAGCAAGAAGAACAACCCAGCGGACGGCAACGCTTTTTTCGCAAATATTTTTCTGAACGTCAACGCCTTTTTCTCTGAAAAGACTGACAACGAAAACAATGAGAACGACAACAAGAACAATCGCAAGATCCTGAATGTCAACGCCGAGCGGAGTCAAAGTTTCTTTTCCGAGCGGAACGAACTTTATGTTTTTGAGCATTATTCCGAACATCGCAAAGCCCGAACGCAGTCCGTTTGCTCGAAAGAAAAGCTCGCCGATTACAACCAAAAAGCTCGTTCTGACGATTTGAAACGCACGGTAGAAAAAGTTATCCTGTGAAAAATGAAGTTTTTCGTTTATTGCTTTCGTCAGCGGAGACGCAATGTTCCCGAGAAGAATCAGTGCAAAATGATACATTCCGAAAAAGATATAATTCCAGGCGGCACCGTGCCAAAGTCCGTTTGAAAACCAGACGCAGAAAAGCGCAATTGCGCCGGCAAGAAGCGGTCCGAAATGATTTCCGAACTTTTTTCTTGCGGACGAAGTGAGGTTCTTCATCGGTTTTGACATCGTCACGGGATAGAAAATATAATCCTTGAACCAGGTTCCGAGCGTAATGTGCCAGCGCTGCCAAAATTCCGAAATGCTCTTTGAAAAGAACGGTCGACTGAAGTTTTCCGGCATTGTTACGCCGAAAATCTGAGCCGTTCCGACAACGGCATCCATCGTTCCGGAAAAGTCCATATAAAGCTGAACGGTATAAGCGACTGCACCGAGCGCAAGCATCGGTCCGCTGTAATCCTTGTAATTATTGAAAAGTTCCTGAACAAGCGGATTGAGCCTGTCGGCAACAACAAGCTTTTTCATGTAACCGTAAAGAATTCTTGTCAGCCCCAAGAGGAAGTTGTTGTAATCGATTTGGCGAACATCCCAAAGCTTTTGGGCCGTCTGATTGTATCGGCAAATCGGTCCTTCGACAATCTGAGGAAAAAACGAGATAAAGAGACCGAGGCGGAAAACGTTTTCGTCCGCCGGAACAACGCCGCGATAAACGTCAATCAGATAAGAAACCGCCTGAAGGGTGAAAAACGAAATTCCGATCGGCATTACGAACTTCGGAATTTCAAGAATAAGAGACGAACCGCAAAGTTTCAAAAGGCTGTTTATGTTTCCGGTGAAAAACGGCGAATATTTAATCATCAAAAGTGCGCCGATATGAATGACAATTGCAAAGGAAAGAACAAGGCGGCTCTTTTTTTGAAAAAGTTTTTTGACTTCTTTCCGATTTTCACGCTCGGTTTCTTTGAGTGCCTGTTGCTTTTGAGCGTTGATTCGGTCAAGCCACAGTCCGAAATGATGAACGGACATCACGGTTATCAAAAGGAAAAGGATGAGTTTTCCGCTGATGAGCCAGAAGAAAATCATACTTGCGGCAAGAAGATAATATTTTTTTGACTTTTTCGGCATAAGCAGGTAAAGAATTATGCAAGCCGGCAGAAAGAAATACAGGTATGCATTTGAAAAATATGAAGTCAGTTCCGAATACCTTCCGGCATACAGAAGTTCGGACAATTTCATTTTTTCACGCTCCTTTCAGAAGTATCTTTATTTTTTTACGCGCAAAGACGCTTTTCGGAATTTAAATAATATTATATCTTTAGGCCCTGAGCCGTTTGAGAATTAACCGTGT
>JAUNFH010000134.1 GCA_030525185.1 Clostridia bacterium | reverse complement strand
TGACCTTGACTGCAAGGTATATATGGTTAAGTGCTCATATGAGCAAAAGCCGTTCCGCCGCGAAGTTATGAGAACTTACGGCGCGTCGGTTACTCCCTCTCCCTCAATGGAAACGAACATCGGCCGCAAAATCAACGCCGAACATCCGGGAACAACCGGTTCGCTCGGCTGTGCAATTTCCGAAGCGGTTGAAGTTGCAACTTCAACCCCCGGCTACAGATATGTTCTCGGTTCGGTTTTGAACCAGGTTCTTCTTCATCAGTCGGTAATCGGCCTTGAAACAAAAATTGCTCTTGACAAATATAACATCAAACCGGACATCATCATCGGCTGCGCCGGAGGCGGTTCAAACCTCGGCGGACTTATTGCCCCGTTCATGGGCGAAAAACTCCGCGGCGAAGCGGATTACGAAATCATTGCCGTTGAACCTGCGAGCTGTCCGTCGTTCACAAGAGGAAAGTTTGCTTATGACTTCTGCGACACGGGCATGGTTTGCCCGCTTGCAAAAATGAAAACCCTCGGCGCAGACTTCATCCCCGCTCCCAACCACGCCGGCGGCTTGAGATATCACGGAATGAGTTCAACCCTTTCTCAGCTTTATGAGGACGGCTATATGAAAGCCGTTTCCGCCGTTCAGACCGACGTTTTTGCCGCGGCGGAAAAGTTTGCGCGGATTGAAGGAATTCTTCCGGCGCCCGAAAGCTCTCATGCAATCAAAGTTGCGATTGACGAAGCTCTCAAATGCAAAGAAAGCGGAGAAGAAAAAACAATCGTTTTCGGTCTCACCGGAACGGGCTATTTTGATATGTACGCATACGAAAAATTCCACGACGGCCAGATGTCCGATTACATTCCGACCGATGAGGAACTTGAAAAATCCTTTGCAAAACTTCCGAAAGTCGAAAAGTGAAATCATAAAAAAGGTTGCGAAGAACAAAAACGTTCTTCGCAACCTTTTTCTTTTTCCCGGATTTACTTATATTCTTCGGTCAAAATTTTGAAAGCTTTGTAAACTCTTGTGTAAGCCGTGCAGGCGTCTTCCGGAAGAAGAAAACCGTCTGACAATTCGGCGGCTTTTTTGAGTCCGCTTTTCACGGTTTCGTCGTCACCGTTTTTAATCGCCTCTCTGATTTTTTCATAGAGGCCTTTGATTTCAATCAGTTCCGGATGAGACGCTCCGTGAACTCTTGCAACTTTTGCCATTAAGACATCCAATTCGTCAACTGCGAATGAAACGTTTTTGTTTTCCATAACTGTCACTCCTTATTTTATTTCGATTACATCATAGCCGACGGCATTGATTGCTTCTTCAATCTGCTTTGTGTCAATTTTTTCTTCGTCAAAGCTGAGCTTAGCCTTGCTTGAATTGTATAACACTCTGACGTCCGTCACACCGTCAAGCTTTTTCAGGGCGTTTTCAATTTTTGAGGCGCACATTGAGCAAACCAATTCTTCAAGCTGAATTGTGATTTTTTTCATTTTCATCGCTCCTTTCTTTCGTTCGTTAATAATCTCATTGCATTGAAAATGACGATCAATATTGAAAATTCATGGATAAACATTCCCGTTGCCATATGAACATAGCCCAAAAACAGACCCGAAAGCAGCAAGACCACGGTTGCAACGGCAATGATAATGTTTTCATATGAAATTTTGACGGTCTTTTTTGAAATATTATAAGCTTTGATCAAATCGGAAAGATTGTCATTGATAAGAACGATGTCGCTCGTTTCAATCGCAACGTCGGTTGAACTTCCCATTGAAATTCCGACGTCCGCAAGCGCCAAAGCCGGGGAATCGTTGATTCCGTCTCCGATGAAAGAGACAACGTTTTCTTTTTTCAGCTCTTTGATGACTTTCATCTTCTCTTCCGGAAGAAGCTGAGAGCGGTACTCTCCGATTCCGAGCCTGGCGCAAACGTTTTTGCAAACGGCGTCGCTGTCACCGGAAAGCATAATGACCCTCTTCTTTTTTTCGTTCAGGCTTTCAATCATCTCTTTTGCGCCGTCTTTGATTTCATCCGCAATTTCATAAAACGCAATTATTCTTTTACCCTTTGCCGCAAGGATAATCGAAGAACCGTTTTTTGAAATTTCGTCTGTGAGGTTTCGGTGTTCTTCCAAAGAAACGCCGTTTTCTTCCATGAATCGGGCGCTTCCCATCAGATAATTTTTATATTTTATTCCTTTTCCTTTGATTGTTTCCGTCTGAATTTCAAGCGCAGAAAAATCATAAAATTCGGTTATTGCCTTTGCCAACGGATGATTTGAATTCGCCTCCATGGAATACAAAATTCTTTCGTCTTCGTCTTTGCTGTTTCCGAAGTAAAAAGCACGCTTAACTTTGCTGTTTCCTTTTGTCAGTGTTCCCGTTTTGTCAAAGACGAAAACGTCGGTTTTCGCAAAGGACGAAATGTCGTCGCCGCCTTTCAAAAGAATATGGTTTCGGCTCGCCTTTCCGATTCCGGCAACGCTTGCAACGGGAACTCCGATCACAAGCGCACCCGGACATGCGAGAACCAAAACCGTAATTGCCATATCGATATCCCACGTTTTTGAAACAAAAAAGTTAATCAGCAACGTGAGCACCGAAAGCAAGATTACCGACGGAGTGTAATACTTCGCAAACCTGTCGATATATTTTTCGATTTTTGATTTGTTGTCGCTTGCTTCCTCAACGAGACTGATTATTTTCTGATAAGTGCTGTCATCGCTTTGCTTCGTTGCTTTCATCAAAAGATCTCCGTTGTCAACAACGGCTCCGGCAAAAACAAAATCGCCTTTCTTTTTATATATCGGCTTTGATTCTCCGGTGATACTCGCTTCGATGAGATAGCCGTCGCCGTCAAGAATCACCCCGTCAACCGCAACAACCCTTCCGGCGTGAAGAGCAAGGGAATCGCCGATTTCAACCTCGTCAACGTCAATTTTCTCTTCTCCGTTTTCACCGACCTTCAAAGCAAACTTCGGCGCGTTTTTTGAAAGTTCTTTGATTGCGCTCCTCGTTTTTTCAAGCGTTTTGAGCTCAAGGAAATAGCCGAACTGAAAAAGGAAGCAGACAATGCCGGCTTCGCTGTATTCCTTAATCGCAATCGCTCCGACGACGGCAATCGTGACAAGAAGTTCAATTCCGATTACCCTTGAAACACTCGACTGAATTGCTTTGTAAAAAATCGGTGTCCCGGTAAAAACGAGACTGATTAAAAACATTGACGCACCAAGAGTTTCCGTTCCGCCAATCTTTGAAAAAACAATTCCGAGAACGTTAAGAACGAAAGAGATTACAACAAAAGCCGGAAGCGTGTTTTTGAAAAACCCGTTGAGCCTTTTGTTCACCTTTAAAAATTTTTTATTCATCTAATCTCCGACACTCCTCACAGCTGTCACGCATGAAATCGTTCACTTCATCCAGAAGCTTTTTGTTAATGCAGTATATTATATTTTTCCCGCTTTTTCGGCTTTCTAAAAGTTTGCATTCTTTTAAAACCGAAAGATGGTGTGATAATGTTGCCTGCTTGCAATCAACCGCGCCGAGAAGCTTGCAGGCACACAATTCATCATCGTTGTTCAAAAGCATTTTCACGATTTTCAGCCTGTTGGGTTCACCCAACGCTTTAAAAACAACGCTCGCTTCTTCCTTTGTCATTTTGTCCTCCGTGATATATTGATGTATATCGATATTTTATACCTATATATCGATATTTGTCAATATGTTTTTGATAAAAATCCGAAAGTAATTTATAGAAAAAGGCTGTCGTTTTCCGCTTTTACGGTTCACGACAGCCCACGCTTACGACCCTATATATAATAGTATACAAAAAAGCTCCCGAACTGGTATGAAATATTCGATATTGAAACGATTTTTAATACCTTTAAAAGCCGCATTTTAAACATCGGAGAACTCGGTTCAATTAAAATCTGATTTTGAAAACGATTCCGTCTTCGGTTTTTTCCGCCTTAATCGTTCCGCCGTAGGCTTCTGCCGTCGCTTTTGCGATTGAAAGACCGATTCCCGTTCCGCCCGTCGCCTTTGAACGGGAATTGTCCAGGCGGTAAAACCGCTCAAAAAGCCTTGAAAGATCGGGAATGCTTTCCGTGTCGCAGGTATTTCCGACTTCAATCGACTTTTTCTTTCCGGAGGAATATACCTTCAAAAAAATCTTTCCGTTTTCACTCGTATATTTGAGCGCATTGTCAAGAAGAATTGAAATCATCTGCTGAACCGAAGCGCAGTCTCCCGTCATCGAAAGGTCATTTTCGATTTCTCTTTCATATTTGAGATTCTTTGCAACGGCAAGCTTTTCAAACGGTTCGGAAATTTCCCATGCGGCGTCGCTTAATGAAAAACGGCTTTTTTCCGGGAACGGGTTTTCTTCGTCGAGCCTTGAAAGGGTGACAAGATTTGAAATGAGTTTTGAGAGTTTTCCGGATTGGAACTTGATGTTTTGAACCCATTCGTCGTTTTCATATTCCATTTCAAGAACATCCGCACTCGTTGAAATTGCAGTCAGCGGAGTTTTCAGCTCATGGCCGGCATTCGTGATAAACTGTTTTTGCGTTTCAAGATTTCTGACGTAAGGCGCAATTGCCCGCTTTGAAAAAAGAAGAACAAGAAGAAAAACAACAAGAAGGCAAAGAAACGCAATCGTCAACGTCAAAACAAGAAGCGAGGTTACGGACTGAATTTCCCGTTCGGAGTTAAGAAAAAGAACGGTTTTTCCGTTTGCGTCTTCTTTAACGAGAAAACGGTATCCGTTGTAATATCCGCTCGTTTTTTTTCCGTTCAAAACATGGGAGGAAAAAGCTTCGGCAGCCTCTTGAGAGATTGAAGCGATGTTATCCTTGTTCACACGAAGAAGGTTCCCGTCTTCATCATATTGAACGGAAAAGAACCGCATCATATACTGGACTTCTTTTGAAAACCTTTTTCCGGCGTCAAAAGGAGAATCGCCCGGTCCGGGCGGAAAGGATTCCCCCGTCCGACTGAACAACGAAAGGCGCTGAAGTGAGGTGTCCTGCTGATTTGTAACGTTGCGATAATTCCAAACGTTGATTGCACAAAGCAAAGTCAAAATTACGGCAGAAAAGGAAATCATCGCCGCGCCGATAAAGCGCCAACGCATTTTTTTGAGCATCAGACCACCTCCACAGTGTAACCGACGCCGCGGATTGTTTTGATTGAAACGTCGGAAGAAAGATCCTTGAGTTTTCTTCTCAAAAAGCCGATATACGTCCAAACGACATCCATTCCGGCATCCGAATCAAATCCCCAAATTTTATCCATGAGAATATCGGTTGAAAAAACGTGAAGCGGATTACGCATAAAAAGTTCCATAAGCTGAAACTCTTTGTTGTTGAGCCGAACGCTGTTTTCTTTGACGCTCAGCGTATATTGGCCGCAGTCAAGCGTTGTGTTTCCGAGCGAAAGAAGAGTCGGAGAAAACGCACTGCTTCGCCTTGAAAGCGCCCTGACTCTTGCAATGAACTCGCTTGAAGCGAACGGCTTCGGAAGATAATCATCCGCCCCGGCGTCAAGGCCCGCAACGCGGTCTTCGATTTCCGCTTTTGCCGTCAGGAAAAGGGTCGGAGTCATAATTCCTTCTTTTCTCATATTTCTGAGAACTTCGATTCCGTCCATTCCGGGCATCATGATATCAAGAACGACGGTGTCATACTGAGCCGCACGGACATAATCAAGTGCGTCAAGTCCGTTATCGACCGTATCGACGGCAAATTTATTTTTTTCGAGCATGACTTTCAATGCCCGAGCAATTGTTGTTTCGTCTTCCGCAATAAGTATACGCATTATAATCCCTCCGGTTTCTTTTTTATCAGCTTAATCCCGATTGCTGAAATATGCCTAAAAAAGTCCGAAAAAGTTTGAGTGTTTTTTGTACTGCCTCGGTTTGTACTCAAACCGCACGTTCCATCTTTGAATTTACATCCGACCGCTGTGCTTTTCTTTGCCTCAATCCCGTAAGGATGAGAAATTCCTACGCTACGGCTTATTTTTTTGATGTTGTACCTTTAACCGCACGAATTTCTTTTTTGAATTTACATCCGACCGCTCCGCTGGGGGTACTTTTGGCTGTCGTCCCAAA
>JAUNFH010000133.1 GCA_030525185.1 Clostridia bacterium | reverse complement strand
TTTTCCTCCCACCCGGAAGCATTTAGTCAGCGACTACAATGCCCATGCTGCGAGCTGTTCCGGCTATCATACTCATAGCGGATTCAATGCTTGCGGCGTTCAAGTCGGGCATCTTCTGCTCTGCGATCTTTCTAACCTGCTCACCGGTAATTGTTGCGACCTTAGTTCTGTTCGGAACGCCTGAACCGCTTTCGATTCCGCAAGCCTTTTTGATAAGGACTGCTGCCGGCGGGGTTTTTGTTACGAATGAGAATGTGTGGTCAGCATAAACTGTGATGACAACCGGAATGATGAGACCGATGTCATTCTTAGTACGCTCGTTGAATTCCTTTGTGAAAGCCATGATGTTAACACCGTGCTGACCGAGTGCCGGTCCAACGGGCGGTGCCGGAGTAGCCTTACCTGCGGGAATCTGGAGCTTAATTAAGCCTACAACCTTTTGAGCCATTTTTTGCACCTCCAAATATATGTGGTTGATGGCGACTTGCATGAGTTTTGCAAAGTCTCCCACAGGGAACGAAATGTTCCCTCGTACTTCGGAACATTTTTCGGTGTTTCAAAGTACTGTCATAATAAACGGCGAAAGCCGAAAATTATCACATTTTTTTAATCGAACGCAACCTCAATCTGGTCGAGTTCAAGCTCAACGGGGGTTTCCCTGCCGAGCATTGAGATCATAACAACAACAACCTGCTTCGTCAGGTCAATGCTGTCAACAACGCCGCTGTAGCCGTCAAACGGTCCGCTGAGGATATTGACAAGATCGCCGACCTTGTAATTGACCTCAATTGACTTTTGCTCAATTCCGAGCTTGACAACTTCTTCGTCTGAAAGAGGAACGGGTTTGCTTCCCGGTCCGACGAATCCGGTGACGCCGCGCGTGTTTCGGATAACGTACCACGCCTCGTCCGTCATTGTGAGTTCTTCGTCTTCAAACTCACTGCGTTTTCTGTAAGAACAGGCAACCTTAACCATAACATAGCCGGGGAAGAGCTTTCGCTCAACCTCTTTTTTGCTGTCGTCTTTAATCTCTGTAACAGTCTCCGTGGGAATTCTGACCTCGAAGATCTGGTCTTGCATCTTGCGGTTTTCAACGACCGTTTCGATGTTTGAGGCTACTTTGTTTTCGTAGCCCGAATAGGTGTGTACAACAAACCATCTGGCGTTATCAGCCATCGTTACACCTCCGGAAGAACTAAATTACTCTGTTGCCTTTTATTCGGCTTTTTCCGACGTTGATTCGGCGGTGGTGCTTTCCTTTGAAGCGGCTTCGGTTGACGAACTTTCTTCCTTTGAAGAAGCCTTTGTCGTTGAAGCGCCTTCTTTTGAAGAGCTTTCGCCGGTTGTGCTTTCGTCGTCGCTGTGATCATGATCGTGATCGTCGGCTGCGGCGGAAGTTGTGGTACTGTCGGAATTTGCAAGAGACTTGAGACCGGTTACGCCGGCTCCGAGACCCTGGTCGATGCCAAAGATAATGATGGCAGCAACCGCAACAACAAGAATAACGACGCCTGTGCTTTTGAGCACGGTCTTCGCATCGGGCCAAACGATTTTCTTTGTTTCGCCCTTGAAGTTCTTGGAGAAGTCTTTAATGCCCTTGCCTGCACGGGCAAAGAAGTTAGGCTTGTCTGATTTTTTGCTTTCGCCCTTGGCAGCCTTGGCAACCTTTGCAGCAGCCTTGCTTTCATCGGTTGCGGCCTTTTCAACCTTAGAGCCCTGAGCAGCTTTTTTTTCTTTGTCAGCCATTAACTTTTCCTCCCCGTGATTATTTGGTTTCTTTGTGGAGAGTGTGCTTCTTGCAGAATCTGCAGTACTTGTTCATCTCCAACCTGTCAGGATTGTTCTTTTTGTTTTTCATTGTGTTGTAATTACGCTGTTTGCACTCTGTGCAGGATAAAGTAACCTTTACTCTCATGAACGGCACCTCCATTATCGGATTATTTCGGCTTTTCGGACGGGGAAAAACAAACCGCCGAAAGCCATAAGGCCTCCCTCTGAATTCAGACACAAAAATAAAGCCCTCTTTCAGAGGTATTAAGAGTTTATCACAATTTAATACCTTCGTCAAGAGGGTTTTGAATTTTTAATTGAAATTTTTTATTTTTCTCCGCAGACTTCGATCCCGTTCTCTCTCAAAAGAGCGGTTGTGCAACCCTCGCCGGGAATGAGCGTTCCGGAAAAGGTTCCGTCATAAACGTGGGTCGAGCCGCAGGACGGACTGTTCTGCTTGAGTATCGCCTTTTTGATGCCGTACTTTTTGCAAAGCTCCAGAACCTTTTGCGAACCGAGAAGATACGCTTCGGTTCTGTCTTCGCCGTCGGAAGAGACAACCCTTCCGTTTTGAAGTTCGCACGGAGTTCTCGGAGTTGTGAGTCCGCCGAGCTTTTCCGGACAAACCGGAAGTGCCCTGCCCTCATCGAAAAGCGCTTTGATTTTTTCGTTCGGTTTGCTTTTTCCGTCGTATCGGCAAGGAAAGCCGCAAAGGCAGGCGGAAACCGCAAATTCATACGTCTTTTCCATACTATTAATATATCATTCAACGACAACCGCGTTTTTAATGATAATCGGTTCAACGGGAGAAGCCTTCTCGCCCATTGAGTTGTATGTCATCTCGTTGTCGCAGAAAGCGTCAACAACTTCCATTCCTTCGATAACCTTTCCGAAAGCGGCATATTCTCCGTCAAGTGCGGCGCAGCCGTCGGTATAGCAAATGAAGAACTGGCTTGAAGCGGAATCGTTCTGAGCCGATCTTGCCATTGAAATTACGCCCCTTGTGTGAGAAAGCGTGTTCTGATTAAATCCGTTTGCGGCAAATTCGCCCTTGATCGTGTTCTTGCTTCCGCCCGAACCGGTTCCCGTCGGGTCGCCGCCCTGGGCCATGAAGCCCTCAACAACGCGGTGGAACGTAAGTCCGTCGTAAAAACCTTCCTTAACAAGCATGAGAAAATTTTCAACCGTCTTCGGCGCATACTCCGGATAAAGCTCAACGATAAATTCGCCGCCGTTTGCCATTGTGAATTTTACTTTTGAATGTTCCATTGAAGAAGTCTCCTTTGTATTGTCATTGTTTTCGGTTTTTCCGCTCGTCGCTTTTGTTCCGTCTTCGGTGAGTTCGCCTTTCGAGCAAGCGCAAAACACGGAAAGAATCAGAACGAACGAAAGAACAAGTGCCAAAACCTTTTTTGTTTTATTTAACATAATATCATCTTCCTTCAAAATTTGCTTAAAATTGTCGAAACTAATAAATCTTAATAATTATATTCCGTTTTTTTCTCTTGTCAAGTAAAAAGTGGTGACAAAGGGAAAAGTTTATGATATAATCGTTTAAGCATTTCAAAATTCACCGTTGATTTATTCTTCCGCATTTCAAAACGGTGCGAGGAAAAAGAAGTTCGCAAGACGTCTCACGAGGCTGTTCTGACGCCTAACCGAACGTTTTCGCAACAACTTCATGTTATGCGTATTTCAACTTTAGATAACAGATAATAAATAATACATAACAGATAATAGATTTTGCCGCAGGCAAAGGCAAAATGTTAGGAGTCAAGTAAGTAAATGAAATCAGAACGAAAATACCCCATTGCAGTCATCAGCGAAAAAGGAGAAAAAAGCCTTCGCGGCGGTCACGTCTGGGTCTACGGCGAAGAAGTCCGCGACGTAATCGGAGAAGTCAAAAACGGCGAACTTGTTGACGTTGTGAGCAAAAAAGGCCGCTTTCTCGGAACAGGCTACTACAATGACAATTCGAAGATCCGTATCCGCATCATTTCAAAAAACGCAAACGATAAATTCGACGCCGCGTTTTATGAACGCAGACTGCGCTACTGTTTCGAGTACCGCAAAACCGTTATGGGCGACGACTTTGACTGTTGCCGCCTTGTTTTCGGCGAGGCGGACTCTTTCCCCGGTCTTACTGTTGACCGCTTCGGCGATATCCTCGTGACGCAGGTGCTCTCGCTCGGCACGGAAAAAATCAAAGATACTCTCTTCCCTCTTATGGTGAAGGTACTTTCGGAAATGGGCGTCACGATCAAAGCGATTTTCGAGCGCAACGACGTTGCAATCCGTGAAAAAGAAGGACTTTCCGAAAACAAAGGCTTTTTTGCCCTCCCCGGCCTTGAAACAAACCTTGACGGAAAAACCGTAATCACCGAAAACGGAATCAGATATAACGTCGATTACATAAACGGTCAAAAAACCGGCTTTTTCCTCGACCAAAAGTATAACCGCCTTGCGGCAGGAAAAATCGCAAAGGGTAAAACCGTTCTCGATTGCTTCACGCATACCGGAGCATTCGCCCTCAACTGTGCAAAAATGGGCGCAAAGCACGTCACCGCCGTTGACATTTCAAAAGACGCAATCACTCTCACGGAAGAGAACGCAAAGCTCAACGGGCTTAAGAACCTTTCGTTTGAATGCGCGAACGTTTTCGATTTGCTCACAAAGCTTTACGAAGAAAAGAACAGTCCGTATGATTACATTATACTTGATCCTCCGGCGTTCACAAAAAGCAGTTCTTCCGTCAAAAACGCCGAACGCGGCTATAAGGAAATCAACATGAAAGCGATGAAGCTTCTTCCCCGCGGCGGGTACCTTGCAACGTGTTCCTGTTCCCACTTCATGACGGACGAGCTTTTCAGAAAAATGCTTCATTCTGCGGCGGCGGACGCAGGCGTCTCACTTCGCCAAATCGAAGCGAGACAGCAATCACCCGACCATCCGATTCTTTGGAACGTTCCCGAAACGGATTACCTCAAGTTTTATATTTTCCAAATCGTTTAAGAGGTGAAAAAAAATGATTTGCAGAAATTGCAGTGCAGAAATTGACGACAGAAACGAAAAATGTCCCCATTGCCACAAAGACCCGAAAAAACGTGACAGCCGTTCAAAGGGCGGAATTGTTGCGATTATACTCATTATCCTTGCGGTGATTGCCGCCGTTTTCATCGGTCTGAACTTCGACGAAGTGAAAGAAAAGGTCTTTTCCGTTCTTCCGCAAAGCGTTGTTTCGGCGCTTTCAAAAGAAGGCACAACCGAAAGCACAAAAGAAATTTCCGAGCCTTCTTCAAAAGAATCGCAGTCTTCTCAAAATGAAACCGAGAAGAAAACGACCGAAAAAGAAACTTCAAAAAAAGTTACCGAAACAAAAACCGAAAAGAAAGAAACAACTCAAAAACCCGCAAACGAAAAAGACGCAAAAGAAGGAAGCAAAACCTTTGACCTTTTAAAAGCCGAAATCAAAGAAATTCCCGTCCTCTCCTCAGAGAAAAAGGAAATTTCAAAACGCGGACTCATCACCGCCGAAAAAGAAAAGCTCAAAGCTTTGGGCAGCGAAAAATTCGGAGAATTTTGCCTTCAAAAAATCAGCCGTTCTCCGTATTCATGGGTAACGATTAAATTTTCCGACTCAACGGGAATCGTCTTCACCGGAAACTGTGCAACATTTGCGGTTTATTGCAAGCTTGACAAAAACGATTACATCGGTGAAGTTCTCGGAACAATCATCCTTTCATCGGACGGGAAATATGTTTTCACTTCAAAAAGTTCTCCTGCCTCGGCCGAACCGGTAACAACTTCGCCCGCAAAAGCCGAAAAAGAGACAACCGAAAGCAAAACCACCGAGAAAAAGACGACCGAAAAGAAAACAACAAAAGCAAAAACAACCACAAAGCAGAAAGAAACTTCTGCCGATTACACTCTCAACAAAAATGCGCTGAAAAACAAGACAACAACGAAAGCCCCAAAAGAAACGACCGCGGCAAAAACCACAACCAAAAAAGCGGAGAATTCTTCCGTTGTCTATATCACCGACAGCGGAAAAAAATATCACGCCGACGGTTGCCCCTCTCTTTCAAAATCCAAGCATGAGATTTCGCTGAAAGACGCAAAGAGCAAAGGCTACACCGCCTGCAAAAGGTGTAAACCGTAAAGAAACGCCGGACATTGCATTCAAGTTGCAGTGTCCGGTATTTTTGTGTTGTTTTAATCAGTTCATTTAACCGCACGGTTCATCTTTTGATTTCACACCCGACCACTGTGCTTTTTTCAGATTTCTCCTGTGAGGAAGAGAAGTCCTACACTGTGGTTTATTTTTTTGGTGTTCTTCCTTTAACCGCACGTTTCATCATTAAATTTACATCCGACCGCTCCGCTGGGGGTACTTTTGGCTGTCGTCCCAAAAG
>JAUNFH010000132.1 GCA_030525185.1 Clostridia bacterium | reverse complement strand
AGCGAAAGGTAATCGCTGTGATCGGCAACAATAGCCGGACACGGTTTCGGTGCGAGACATTTTTTGCCTTTGCAAAGCCCGGCCTTCAGCTGCTTTTCGCATGACGGAAGGCGGAAATTTGCTGTCGGGCCTCCGATATCATGAATATAGCCTTTAAAATCAGGAAGTTTTGTCAGTTTTTTAGCTTCCTCGATAACCGACTCGTGGCTGCGGCAGGTTACAAATCTTCCCTGATGAAACGCGATTGAACAAAAATTGCACGCTCCGAAGCAGCCTCTGTTATGAGCGATTGAAAAACGCACTTCCTCAATACCGGGAACGCCTCCGTCTTTTTCGTAGATCGGGTGATATGTTCTCATATAAGGCAAGGAATAAACCCAATCAAGCTCTTTGGTGGTCAAAGGAGGCATCGGCGGATTTTGAACGAGCATTTTCTTTCCGTGTCTTTGCTTAATTAATTTTCCTCTGATGTGATCCTGCTCATCCTGCTGAATACGGCAAGATATAGCATATTCCTTTTTGCTGGCGCAGACATTTTCATATGACGGGCATTCAGCACCGGAAAGAGGAGTTTCGGATGTATCGCAAACATAACAGGTTCCTCTGACGTCACGAATCGCCGAAATCGGTTCTCCGTCACGAAGTCTGTTCGCAATTTCAATAACCTGGTTTTCACCCATGCCGTATATAAGCAGATCAGCCTGTGAATCAAAAATAATTGATCTTCTGATTTGATTGTCCCAATAATCATAATGAGCAAATCTGCGAAGTGATGCCTCGAGTCCGCCTATTATTATCGGAATATCTCCGTAAGCTTCCCTGATCCGGTTGCAGTACACAATTACTGCACGATCAGGACGAAGTCCGGCTTTTCCGCCCGGTGAATATGCGTCGGAGCTCCTCTTTTTCTTTGCGGCCGTGTAATGCGCAACCATTGAATCAATGTTTCCGGAAGCAACCATAAAGCCATATTTTGGCCTTGCAAAGCGCATAAACGCCTCCTTACTTCGCCAATCCGGCTGAGCAAGGAAACCGATTCTGAAGCCTTGTGATTCAACTACTCGCGTGATAATTGACGCACCAAAGCTCGGATGGTCAACATAGGCGTCTCCGCTGACATAAACAAAGTCAACTTCGTCCCATCCGCGTTTTTTCATATCATCATAACTGATCGGTAAAAAATCGTTCATTTTTCCCTCTTAATCCGAAAGCACATCAAAATCTTCGTCTTCCGGTCTTTCTTTTGAAGCTTTGAATTCAGCGAGTTGAAGCTGAGTCATTAAAACTTTTCTCGGTTTGCTTCCTTCGGACGGACCGACAATTCCGCGCTGTTCAAGTTCATCCATAATTCTTGCGGCCCGTGCATAACCGAGTCTGAGTTTCCTTTGAAGAAGAGTTGTTGACGCAGCCTGGCATTCAACAACAACGTCAATCGCAGAAAGGAGCATATCATCGGTATCGGCCTCTTCACCGGCCGAAGCCTGAGAAACTTTTTTCTTGCTGTTATCTGCCGCGGCGTTGCGCGCAATTTCGTCCATAACCTCGCTGTCGTACTCAACCTCTTCCTGAGTTTTAATGAACGAAACAACGTTTTCTATCTCTTCGTCAGAAAGGAAAGCGCCCTGTATTCTTACGGGTTTCGACATTCCGACGGGATTGAAAAGCATATCGCCGTTACCGAGAAGTTTTTCGGCGCCGACCGTGTCAAGAATCGTTCTGGAATCAACCTGTGATGAAACGAAAAGCGAAAGTCGGCTCGGAATGTTTGCCTTGATGATACCTGTAATTACGTCAACAGAAGGACGTTGGGTTGCAACAACAAGGTGCATTCCGGCTGCGCGGGCTTTTTGAGCAAGGCGGCAAATCGAATCTTCAACTTCCTTCGGGGAAACCATCATAAGGTCATTAAGCTCATCAATGAAAATAACGATCTGAGGCATATAGTTTTGCTCGGGATGGTCCTGAACATATTTATTAAAACCTTTGATATCGCGGACGCCGCAAGCAGAGAAAGCCTTGTATCTGTTTTCCATCTCACTGACGGCCCACGCAAGCGAACCGGCAGCTTTTCTGACATCTGAAATAACCGGAACCAAAAGATGAGGGATACCGTTGTAAATCGAGAATTCAACCTGCTTCGGGTCAATCATAAGAAGTTTGACTTCAGACGGTTTTGCCGAATAGAGAATGCTTACAATCATGCAGTTGAGACATACGGATTTACCGGAGCCTGTTGTTCCGGCGATAAGTAAGTGCGGCATCTTCGCAATATCCGTGCATGTTGCATTGCCGGTGATATCCTTTCCGAGAGCAACATTGAGTTTGCTTTTTGCATTTTGAAACTCTGACGAAGAGATAATTTCACGAAGAGTTACCATTGATTTATGCTGGTTCGGAATTTCAATTCCGACGGCTGATTTGTTCGGAATCGGAGCTTCGATTCTGACTCCTGCGGATGCAAGGTTAAGCGCAATGTCATCCGCAAGATTCGTGATTCGATTGATTTTAACACCCGGAGCCGGCTGAAGTTCATATCTTGTTACCGTCGGACCTCGGCTGACACCGATGAGGTTCGTTTCGACCCCAAAGCTTTTAAGAGTGTCAACAAGTTTTTTCGCCGTTGTTTTCATTTCGGCCGCATAATCCCCCGCTTTGCTGAAATCAGGCGGGTTAAGGCAGTCAATCGGCGGAAGGCAGTATTCTTTCTTTTGCTGCTTTCTTTCTTCGGTATAGCCTTTTACTTCGGCAATGTTCTTTTTTTCGTTTTTATTTGCGTTTGTAATTGCGGCTTCGACAATACTTTGTTCGTCCTTGTCAAGTCCGTCGAGAGAAACTTCGTTTTCAAAACTGTTGTCAATTACACTGACGTCGTCGTTATTTACCTTTTCAACAACTCCGGCAGCGGCTTCTATTGCACCGTTTATATCCGGGTCGGCTTCGGAAATCGGTTCAACGTCTTCTGTTTCAACAATTTCTTCAAAGTCGGCCGGATTCAGTCTTGGCGGCTTTGAAGACCGCTTTACGTTATCATCGGTAAACGTAAAAAGCCTGTCCTGCGGAGTATACGGTTTCGGCGAACGCTTTTTTCTTCTGACAGACATGTTATCATCAAGTTCGATTTCGGTCTTTGAAAAATCAAAGGCGTCGTCATCGTCATAAGTTTCACGCTGTTCTTCAAGGAAAGCCTGTTCTTCAAGTCGTTCTTTTTCACGCTGTTCAAGTCTTTCGCGGCGTTTTTCTTTTCTGATTTCCGCCGATTCGTCAATCTTTGTTTTTGAACCGTTAATTGCGTCCGAAACATAATTACTGACCGATGAAAAACCGATGTTAAGATAAATAAAAAGAAAAATAATAAAAAGCACAACGGAAAAAACGAAAGCTGCCGCTTTTCCGAGCAGATGCAAAAGTCCTCCGCCGAAAACGGCGCCGATTGCACCGCCGGTGACAACAAAACCGTCGTTAAAAGTGCTTCCGACTCTATAAGCATCAATGAGTTGTTCGGTGAATTCAGAGACCCCGCCGGCATCTATTGACGTAATTGTAAGATGAATAAGTGCGCTGAACATTCCGGCAGAAAGAAAAGCGCAAATTGTTGTGAGTACACACGACCTATTTAGCTTTCCGAGCGCGATTCTTACACCGATTGCGAGAAGGAAAACATCGAAAAGATAAAATCCGAGGCCGAACGTTCCGAAGAAAAAGCCTCTGACGGAAGCCCAAACGTTCCTTCCGGGAATGAAGGCAACAATCAAAAGAAAAAGCGCAGCAATGAGGTAAGAAAACATTATTGCGTTGCTGTGAGCTTCAAAAAAGCTGAGCTTCGCCTTTTTTCCGCTCTTCTTTTTTCCGGAATTCTTTTTTGAAGCTGTTGTTTTTTTAGATGAAGTTTTTTTAGAATTTGCCATCTGATATGCCTCTCAAGTTTTAAAAAATACCGCCGCCGTTTCATGTTGAGATCGGCGGCTGTAAACCGTAAAAATTAAATTATAATACAAAAAGTGCCGCAACGGCAACAATAGCGAAAACTATTGAAAAAATGCTGAAATATACACAAATCTTTTTGAAATCAATTTTTGAAAGAAGATGAATCATGACGCCGCATCCGATTGCCGAAAAAAGAATGCAAAGTGCAATAACAACCGGATTAAGAACAATTCCGGTCATTGCCGTTCTGAAAAGTCTCAAAACATTCACGGCAAAAATTGACGGAGCAATATATGTAAGAATTTCACGAACAATCACACGATTGTCAACGTCGGAAATCAAAAAGCTTGTTGCTCCTGTTGAAACGCAGGAAATTCCGGGAAAAAAGTATGCAACCGACTGATAAACGCTGAAACGCACTACCGATTTGAAATCGGCGGAACGCTTTGTCTGGGCGTATCTTTGCTTGACATACCAATTTCCGAGAAGAAGAAAAATTCCGCTCACCGCGCAGCACACTGCCGTGACAAGAAGATGATCCGTTCCGATTTGTTCGCTGAAATAATCAACTAGTAACTTTCCTTTTGAATACGGAATAAACATTACCGCAGCCGGAACAAGGGAAATCAAAAGATTGAGCATGAATTTTCTGTAGCCTGTTCTGTTGAGCATATTGGACTTTTTAGTACTGAATAAAGCCTTGAATCCCTTGAAATAAATTTTTCTCAATGATATAAAAATCACAACCGAAAAAACAATCGAAATGATTGAATAATAAAACGGCAAAAGCTGAGAATTCTTGTTGAAATCGAGAATATAACTTAAAAACGAATACGAAGCGGAGTATGAAAACGGAAGCGGCGCAAGTATTCCGCTGATTAAAGATATTATCGCAATTTTTATGTATTCTATCATAACAAAACCATCCTCCGGATTTAACTTCGTGTCAATAATTCAATGCATTATACAGTTTTTATATTATACCATAAAATCATGCAGAGAGCAAGAAAAAATATGAAAAAACCGTCCTGCAAAAGCAAAACGGTTTAATTGGTTCAGTTGCTGCTTTCATCCGAAGATTCGGAAATATTTTCGGGCTCCTCGTCATGAAGTTCGCCTTTCATGAGCTTTTCAAAATCAGAAGCATCGATTTTTTCGTGCTTAATAAGATACTTCGCAAGTTCATGAAGCTTGTCAGTATTATTTTTGAGAATTGATTCACATCTCGAATATGATTCCTTGACGATGCGGTTGATTTCCTGATCGATTTCGGATGCAACGGTTTCTGAATAGTTTCTCATGTTGTTGTAATCGCGGCCGAGGAAAACCTCATGGTTTCCGGAACTGTACGAAACAGGGCCGACAAGGTCGCTCATTCCGTAACGTGTAACCATGTCTCTCGCAAGTTCCGTTGCACGCTCGATATCGTTTGAAGCACCGGTTGAAATGTCACCGAGAATAAGAGCCTCGGCAACACGTCCGCCAAGGAGAACAACAATATCATCAAGCATGTCGCCGCGAGCTTTATATGACCGTTCCTCGGTCGGGAGCGACATGGTGAATCCGCCTGCCATTCCTCTCGGTATAATCGAAACCTGATGAACAGGATCCTGGCTCGGAAGGTTGTAAGTCGCAATTGCGTGTCCAGACTCGTGGTAAGCCGTGAGTCGCTTTTCTTTATCGCTGATTTTTCTTGATTTCTTTTCTGTTCCGACAACAACCTTGATCGTCGCTTCCTCAATCTCAGCCATAGTGATTGCTTTCTTTCCTCTTCTTGCGGAAAGCAATGCGGCCTCGTTGAGAAGATTTTCAAGATCGGCACCGGTAAATCCGGCGGTTGACTGAGCAATGACTTCAAGTCTGACATCCGGAGCAAGCGGCTTGTTTCTCGAATGAACCTTGAGAATCGCTTCTCTGCCCTTGACATCGGGATATCCGACTGTAACCTGACGGTCGAAACGTCCCGGTCTGAGAAGAGCCGGGTCAAGGATATCCGGTCGGTTGGTGGCGGCAATGATGATTACGCCTTCGTTTGCGCCGAAACCGTCCATCTCGACAAGAAGCTGGTTAAGCGTTTGTTCACGTTCATCGTGTCCGCCGCCCATTCCCGCTCCGCGGTGACGACCGACAGCATCAATTTCGTCAATAAAAAGAATCGCAGGAGAATTCTTTTTTGCCTGAGCAAAAAGGTCACGAACTCTCGAAGCGCCGACGCCGACATACATTTCAACAAAATCCGAACCGGAAATTGAGAAGAACG
>JAUNFH010000131.1:3065-6186 GCA_030525185.1 Clostridia bacterium | reverse complement strand
ATCATGTTTAATCCTCCAATGCTTTGAGGGTGAGTGCCGTTGTGTCGGCAACCTCTTCCTGACCCTCAACAACAAAGAGCTTGTTCTTTTTGCGGTAAAAATCAACAAGCGGTTCTGTCTGCTCGTGATATACCTTCAGACGCTCAAGGATAGTCTCCTCTTTGTCGTCGCTGCGCTGAACAAGCTGTGCGCCGCAGTCATCGCAGACGCCGTCCTGTCCCGGCTTTTTATAAAGCAGGTGGTATGACGCGCCGCAGCTGCCGCACACTCTGCGTCCGGAAAGTCTTTGAACGATTTTTTCGTCCGGAACCTGAATGTCAATAACGCGGTCGATCTCAACGCCCATGTCGTCAAGAGCCTGCGCCTGAGGAACAGTTCTCGGAAAACCATCAAGGATGAATCCGTTTTCGCAGTCGTTTTCTTTAAGCCGCTCCCTGACGATGCCGATTACAACATCGTCGGGAACAAGCAGTCCTTTGTCAATGAACTCCTTTGCTTTAATACCCATTTCCGTCTGCGCTTTAAGCGCTGCGCGGATGATATTTCCTGTTGATATGGTCGGGATGGAAAGGTGCTTTGAAATGATCTCCGCCTGAGTACCCTTTCCGGCTCCCGGAGCGCCCAATAAGATAAGCTTCATCAGGTGTCACCTCGCAATAAGTATTAGTCAAGGAAGCCCTTGTAGTGTCTCATCATCATCTGGCTCTCAAGCTGCTTAACAGTTTCAAGAGCAACGCCGACAACGATGATGAGTGAAGTACCGCCGAGCGAAACAGCCATCGGGTACTTGATAAGCTTTGTGAAGATCGTAAGAAGATTCGGGAACAGGGCAACAACTGAAAGAAGCAGTGCGCCGAGAAGCGTAATTCTTGAAAGGATCTTCTTGATATAATCCGAAGTCGGTTTGCCCGGACGGATGCCCGGAATCATACCGCTGTTCTTACGGATGTTGTTTGCCATCTCAACCGGGTTATACTGAATGCTTGCATAGAAGTATGCGAAGAACAGGATAAGAAGGAAGTAGATGATTGCATAGAACCAGTGATCCGTTGAGAACATATTGAAGAATGTCTTCCAGCCGCCGGTAACTTTGTCATCCGAAAGGAAAAGACGAACCGTGGCGGGAAGTGAAAGAATTGAGGAAGCGAAGATAACGGGAAGAACACCGGACATATTGACCTTGATGGGGATATGTGTGCTCTGGCCGCCGTACATCTTTCTGCCGACAACTCTTTTTGCATACTGAACGGGAATTCTGCGTTCTGCGTTGTCCATCCAAACGATGTATGCGATCATTGCAAGAAGGCAAACGATTACGATGGGAACGAGTGCGAAGTATGCGCCGCCCATGGTGAGGTAGCTGTACATCTGAACGCAGATTGTCGGCATACGTGCAACGATGCCGGCGAAAAGGATGATGGAAACGCCGTTTCCGATACCCTTATCGTTGACCTGTTCGCCGAGCCACATGATGAATGCGGAGCCGGCGGTCAGGGTGAGAATTACAACAAGTCCCTGAAGCACTGCGGAGAAACCGGTGAAGAGGTTTCCGGAAGCGTCGGTAACAACATATCCCTTTGCGCGCAGATAAATGAAGTATGCAGTTGACTGCATAAGAGCCAGAGCGATTGTTGTATATCTCGTGATGGTTGCCATCTTCTTTCTGCCTTCTTCGCCCTCTTTTGAAAGTTTTTCAAGAGCGGGGATTGCAACGGCAAGAAGCTGGATAATAATTGAACTGTTGATGTACGGTGTGACACCCATTGCGAAAATTGTTCCGTAGTTGAATGCGTCACCTGTCATCATGTTGAGGTAGTTCATGAAGGACTCGCTGCCTTCGGGTGTAATTCCGCCGGTAATTTCCGTGAACGGAACGGGAATAGCAGCACCGATCCTGAAGATCAATACTATAAGCGCCGTGAAAAGCATTTTCTTTCTGAGATCTGCAATTTTCCAAGCATTTATAAACGTACTAATCATCTCAGATCACCTCGGCCTTTCCTCCGGCCGCCTCGATCTTCTGCTTTGCTGATTCGCTGAAAGCATTTGCCTGAACGGTGAGAGCCTTGGAAAGCTCGCCGTTTCCGAGAACCTTTACGCCGCCGAGAACCTTTTTGACAAGTCCCTTTGAAAGAAGAGCGTCTACTGTTACTGTTTCTCCGGCCTCGAAAGCCTTGTCGAGAGCAGCAAGGTTGACAATTGCCATTTCAGTTCTGAAAATGTTGTTGAAGCCTCTCTTCGGAAGTCTTCTCTGGAGGGGCATCTGGCCGCCTTCAAAGCCCGGACGCATTCCGCGGCCTGCTCTGGCCTTCTGACCCTTGTGACCTTTACCGGCGGTTTTACCCTGACCGGAGCCTGCGCCTCGACCGATTCTCTTGCGAGCCTTTGTTGAGCCGGCAGCAGGTGAAAGTTCGTGCAATTTCATTTTTCGCACCTCCTTGCTTTATGCTTCGGTAACCTCGATAAGGTGAGCGATTTTTCTTACCTTACCTTGAGTCTGTGGGTTATTCGGCTGAGTAGCCTCGTCCCCGATTTTGCGAAGACCGAGAGCATGGGCGGTAGCAATCTGATCTTTCTTTGAGCCGATAAGACTTCTTACAAGCTTAACTTTAATCATTGTTACGCCCTCCTTAACCTAAAATTTCCTGAGTGGTCTTTCCGCGAACAGCCGCAACTTCTTCAACGTTGCGAAGCTTTGAAAGGCCGTCAAGTGTTGCTCTTACGACATTGCAGGGGTTGTTTGAACGAAGAGCCTTTGTACGAATGTCCTTGATTCCGACTGTTTCAACAACAGCACGGACGGGACCGCCGGCGATAACGCCGGTACCGGGTGCGGCAGGCTTGAGAAGAACAACGCCTGCGCCGAACTTACCGATGATCTCATGAGGGATCGTTGAGCCCTTGAGGGCAACCTTCATGAGGTTCTTTTTCGCGTCCTCGATACCCTTGCGGATAGCGTCGGGAACTTCGCCCGATTTTCCGAGGCCGAAGCCAATGGTACCGTTTCCGTCACCAACAACTACGAGAGCAGCGAACTTGAAAATGCGGCCGCCCTTAACGGTTTTTGAAACACGGTTGATGGCAACAACGCGCTCTGTAAGTTCATAAGCCGATGCATCAA
>JAUNFH010000131.1:0-2965 GCA_030525185.1 Clostridia bacterium | reverse complement strand
GAAACACGGTTGATGGCAACAACGCGCTCTGTAAGTTCATAAGCCGATGCATCAATCTTATTCATAAATCAATTTCCTCCTTGCTTAGAACTTCAGGCCGCCGGCACGAGCGCCGTCTGCGAGTGCCTGAACACGACCGTGGTATACATAACCGCCTCTGTCAAAGACACACTCGGTGATGCCTTTTTCAGCGGCACGCTTTGCAAGAAGCTCGCCAACCTTGGTTGCTGCTTCTTTGTTTCCGCCGTACTCAAATTCCTTTTCCACCGTTGCTGCCGAAGCGAGGGTAACACCCTGAACGTCGTCAACAAGCTGTGCATAGATGTGGTTGAGTGAACGGTAAACGCTCAGACGCGGACAAGCCGCAGTACCGCTGATCTTAGCGCGTACTCTCTTGCGTCTTTTAAGTCTTGCTTTATTGCTGTCTTTTTTGCTGACCATTGAAATTTCACTCCTTTACCAATCTTATTTACCCTTACCGGCTTTACCTTCTTTGCGGCGGATATGCTCTGAAGCATATTTGATTCCCTTGCCCTTGTAAGGCTCCGGCGGACGCTTTTCGCGGACTTCTGCGGCGAACTGACCAACCTTCTGCTTGTCAGCGCCGTGAATGATGATCTTGTTGGGAGCCGGAACTTCAACGGTGATTCCGTCCTTCTCCGGCATGATTACGTCGTGCGAGAAGCCGATCTTCATGACGAGGTCGGTGCCCTTCTTTTCTGCACGGTAACCGATACCGTTGATTTCAAGTTCCTTCTGGAATCCCTTTGAAACACCCTCAACCATGTTTGCGATAAGTGTGCGGGTAAGACCGTGAAGTGATCTGTATTCCTTGTCGTCGTTCGGACGGGCAACAATGATTTCGTCGCCTTCCTTTGTGACTGACATGTTTTCATGGACGGTGTGGGTAAGAGTACCCTTTGCGCCCTTGACGGTAACGGTGCTTCCGTCAATCGTAACCTCTACTCCTGCGGGAATAGCGATGGGTTTTCTTCCAATACGTGACATCTCGGCACCTCCTTACCAAATGAACGCAAGGACTTCGCCGCCAACGTTGGCTTTGCGAGCTTCCTTGTCGGTCATGATGCCCTTTGAAGTTGAAAGGATGGCAATGCCGAGTCCCTTCATAACCTTGGGCATATCCTCACAGCTCGTATAGATTCTCAGACCGGGCTTTGAAACTCTTCTGAGACCTGTGATTACGCGGCTCTTTCCGGGGCCGTATTTGAGCTGAACGTCCAAAATTCCCTGCTTACCGTCTTCTTCAACGGTGAAACTTTTGATGTATCCTTCATCCACAAGAATCTGAGCAATTGCCTTCTTGGTGTTGGATGCAGGAATCTTAACCGAATCGTGTTTTGCCGAGCTTGCGTTACGGATTCTCGTAAGCATATCGGCGATTGCGTCTGTTACTTGCATTATTCCTTTACCTCCTTGACAATTACTTACCAGCTTGCCTTCTTCACGCCGGGGATCTGGCCTGCGTGGGCAAGTTCTCTGAAGCAGATACGGCATACTCCGTACTTACGAAGATAGGCGTGAGGTCTGCCGCAGATCTTGCAGCGGTTATACTGCCTTGTGGAATACTTAGCGGGTCTTTTTTGCTTTTCTTTCATTGCAGTCTTTGCCATAAGTTATTCCTCCTCCTTATTGTCTTTCGAAAGGAGCACCCATAAGAGTGAGCAGCTCTCTTGCTTCTTCGTCGGTGTTTGCGGTTGTTACGAAACAGATGTCCATTCCGCGAACCTTGTCGATCTTATCATAGTCGATTTCAGGGAAGATAAGCTGTTCCTTGATTCCGACTGTGTAGTTACCTCTGCCGTCGAAAGCATTGGGGTTGATTCCTCTGAAGTCACGAACTCTCGGAAGAGCGAGATTGAAGAATCTGTCGATGAATTCATACATCTTCTCGCCTCTGAGTGTAACTTTAACGCCGATAACCATGCCTTCACGAAGCTTGAAGTTAGCGACTGATTTCTTTGCCTTGCAGAAAACGGGCTGCTGACCTGTGATCTGTCTCATGTCCGAGACGATTGCGTCGAGAACCTTTGAGTTGTCTCTTGCTTCGCCGCAGGCAACGTTAACAACAACCTTGTCAATCTTCGGGATTTGCATAACGCTTTTATAGCCGAACTTCTTCATGAGAGCAGGTGCAACCTCATTAACGTAGGCTTCTTTTAATCTTGCCATGTCATGTTCCTCCCTTATTCAAACTTTGCGCCGCAGCCGTCTTTTTTGCATACGCGCATTTTCTTGGTCTTGCCCTTAACTTCTTCATAGACGTGGCCGACTCTGGTCGGGCGTCCGCATTTCGGGCAGATAAGCTGGACCTTCGAAGCGTAAAGAGCGCTTTCAGCCTTGATGATTCCGCCGGGTTCACCCATCTTGCGGGGCTTTACGTGCTTTGAAACAACGTTGATGCCCTCAACGATGACTTTTCCCTCTTCGGGGCTGACCTGAAGGACCTTTCCTCTGGCGCCACGATCCTTGCCGTTGATAACAACAACCTGGTCGCCTGTTTTTACGTGTACCTTACTCATCGTGACACCTCCTTAAAGAACTTCCGGAGCGAGGGAGAGGATCTTGAGGTAATCCTTTTCACGAAGCTCTCTTGCAACCGGCCCAAAGATACGGGTACCCTTGGGGTTTTTGTCTTCCTTGATGATGACGGCGGCGTTTTCGTCAAAGCGAATGTAAGTTCCGTCATCACGGCGAACGCCTGTTGCAGTACGAACAACTACTGCCTTAACAACGTCGCCTTTCTTTACGACGCCACCCGGTGCTGCCTTCTTGACAGAAGCAACAATGACGTCACCGATATTAGCATATCTTCTGCCGGTACCGCCGAGAACACGGATGCACATAAGCTCCTTAGCTCCGGTATTGTCGGCAACCTTAAGATAAGTTTGCTGCTGGATCATTGTGTTTGGCCTCCTTTAAGCTGCACCAATTATTTGGCTTTTTC
>JAUNFH010000130.1 GCA_030525185.1 Clostridia bacterium | reverse complement strand
ATCGGTGATGTCTTCAACGTCTCTGAGGACTTCCTTGAGACCGACTTCGAGGAACCATTTGTAAGAATCCTTCTGAACCTGAATAAGGTTCGGCATCTTCATAACCTCTTGAATTTTTCCAAAGCTTTTTCGGACATTGGTTCCGAGCTTCACATCGGTTACATTGACCATTCGCTTAATCACTCCACGTTATTTATTTGCCTTCGCGGCATGCGCTGTGCTTCCCGCACAGAAAATTGCAAAAATCTATTGACTTTTTTCTGCATTAATGCTATCATGCTCTTGTAAGATAAAAAGAGAGAATGACGCATTTTCGCATAATATGTTCTGATATGATAACACAAACCGCTTTGAAAAGTCAAGCGGTTTCTTTTAATTTTTGGGCGTTTTTTTAAATTTTTTCCGTTTTTTTGAACCTTTTTGCCATCATAATTCTGAATAATTATTATGCAAACTAAAACAACCGCCTTTTCGGTCTCTTGAAGTTTATTCTTCAAAAAACCGAAGGCGGTCATTTTTTAATGTTTTTACTTTTTTTGATTTAAAAACGCTCGGAGCAGTGGATAAATTCAGCCATTATCCCTTTGTTTTCTTCTTAAAAATCCGTCCGAAAAACGACGGTTCGGCGTTCGGAAATTCCTCTTCAAAAGAAGAAAAGCTCAGCCGTTCTTCGCAGTCACGGCAAACCTGATTTCCTTCGGGAATCTCCTTTCCGCACATGACGCAATACTCCGATTTGTAAAGATACAGTTTCTTGTTCAAATGTTGTTCTTCTCCTAAAAAAGCTCTCCGGAAAAAATTCTCTTTTTTGCTTGAAATTCTCCTTCCTGTCGCCCGCTTCGTCGGGGCGAAAATGTAAATTTATTCTTTGTTCCCTCCAATTGTGTATATAATACTGTATTTTTTTCCAAAAGTCAACAGTTGTTTTCACATTTATAATTTTTCCACACTTCGGCATTATATTGCAAAAACCGCCGCAATCGTAAAGAACCGATGCGGCGGTTTTGTCCAAAATACCAAATTTCTCACACTCTGAAAAGTGCTTCTTTAATTAAAGATCCTTGAGGTGCTTGCTTCTGCTCGGATGACGGAGCTTTCTGAGTGCCTTCGCCTCAATCTGGCGGATACGCTCACGGGTAACGTTGAAAGCTTTTCCGACTTCTTCAAGTGTCTGCGGTGTTCCGTCCTTGAGTCCGAAACGAAGGCGAAGAACTTCGGCTTCTCTCGGGGTAAGAGTCGAAAGAACTTCGTTGACCTTTGTTTTGAGGAAAGTCATTGCAGCGGCGTCGGCCGGTGAAAGTGCGTCCTCGTCGGGAATGAAGTCACCGAGGTGGCTGTCCTCTTCTTCGCCGATCGGCGTTTCAAGCGAAACGGGTTCCTGAGAAATTCTGAGAATATCACGAACCTTGTCAATCGGCATTCCGAGTTCTGCGGCGATGTCTTCCGGAGAAGGATCCTTGCCGTCGCGGTGAAGGAGCATATTGCTCGTCTTTTTAACCTTGTTGATTGTTTCAACCATATGGACGGGAATACGGATTGTTCTTCCCTGGTCGGCAATCGCCCTTGTGATTGCCTGTCTGATCCACCATGTTGCATAAGTTGAGAATTTGAATCCCTTTGTGTAATCGAACTTGTCAACGGCTTTGATAAGTCCGAGGTTACCTTCCTGAATGAGGTCAAGGAACATCATTCCTCTTCCGACATATCTTTTTGCAATGCTGACAACGAGACGAAGGTTAGCCTTTGTGAGTCTGTCCTTCGCTTCCTGGTCATTGTCCGCAATACGGATTGCAAGATCGATTTCCTCCTCCGGAGTAAGAAGAGGAACCCGGCCGATGTCTTTAAGATAAACTTTTACCGGGTCGTCAATGACGGCGCTTTTGCTGTCCGTCTGAATCGGCGCGTTGTCATAACCCTTCGGAATGTCAATATCCATCGAAATATTGTCAAGCATATCGTCGCCGAAATCGTCAACGATCTCGATTCCGTGACTTTCCAAGGTTGAGTAAAGCTTTTCCATCTCCTCAATGTCGATGTCGGCCTCAACGAGAACGGTGTCGATGTCGGTTGAATTAAGCTTTCCCGTTGCCATGCCCTTGTCAATCAAGGCTTTGACCATTGATTTTTTTTCAGTGTTTTCCATAAAAATGACTTCCTTTCATTTCGGCTTCGTTTTGGCTTTCGCCGATTATTATATGATTTGAATTATTAACGTGAATTATTTATGTGAATCACTTTTTCTTTTTGAAAAGCGCCGCATATTCTTCATTGCTCATTTTTGAAATGTCAATCGAGTTTTTTTCGTGCTCTTCCCTTTCGTTTTCAAGAACTTCAATGCAGTCAAAAAGTTCTTTCTTTGTTCCGGAAAAACTTTCGCTCTGCTTTGAAAGGCGAACAAAATCACTGATTTCGGCGTTTGAAAGTTCGGAAGAAAACGCGGTGAGGTCAAGGCTTTCGTTTTCCTCAATCCGACGGGAAAGGATTTTGAAAATTTTTCCGAGCGAAGGAATACTGAAACTTTCTTCGGTGAGCCTTTCTTTGACCGAAGGATAAAAATCCGGGTTTTCAAAAAGAAGAGTGATTATGCGTTCCTGAGCTTTGACCGCTTTGACGCTCGTGTTGTTTGAAAGTCTGAGCTTTCCCATTTTTGCCATCGAGTCGCGTTGAATCGTTTCATATTTTTTCTTTTCGACGCTCGCCGCTTTTTTGCGTCTGAGCTGATTGATGCGGACGGTGATTGCGTTTTTTTCAACGCCGAGTTCTTCTGCAAGGCGTGAGGTATAAACGTCAACGGCGATTGAATTTCTCTCCGAGCTGAGGATATCGGCGGCAAGCGAGAGATACTTCACCTTTCCGTCCGAAGACTCAAGGTCAAGTCCTTCCCGGGCTTTGAGGAGCGCAAACTCAATCTCGTTTTCCGCCCCGTCAATAAGACTGCGGATTTTTTCCGGCCCGAATTTTTTGAGAATTTCGTCCGGATCCTTTCCTCCGCTCAGGCGAATTACGCGCATTTTCATTCCGATTGACGAAAAGACCTTAATCGCCCTTTCGGTGGCCTTCCGTCCGGCTTCGTCGTTGTCATAGGCAATGAGAACCTCTTCGGCGTAGCGTGAAAGAAGGTGCGCCATCTCGCCGGTGAGAGCCGTTCCGAGGCAAGCGATCGAATTTGTGAATCCTGCCTGGTGGAGGGCGATTGCGTCCATATATCCTTCAACGAGAATGAGCGATTTTTCCTTTGAATTTTTTGCAAAATTGAGTCCGAAAACGCCGAGACTTTTTTTGTAAACGGGCGTATCTGAAGTGTTGATATACTTCGGTTTGCTGTCATCGAGAACACGTCCGCCGAAAGCGACAACGTTTCCTCTCGGGTCAATGATCGGAACAATCACACGATTACGGAAGTTGTCGTAAAACGAAACTTTTCCGTTTTTATCGCTTTTTTGTGCAAGATTCGCTTCGTAGATTTCCTCGTAGGAATAACCTTTTTCACGAAGATGAGTAAGAAGCGCGCGCCATTCGTTCGGCGCATAACCGAGACCAAAACGGGTGATTGTTTTTTTTGTGTAACCGCGGCCGAGGTAATATTCAAGCGCGGTTTTTCCCTTTTCGCTCATCAGACATTCATGAAAAAACCTTGCGGCCTCACGGTTCATTTCGTAAATCCGTTTTCGCCGTTGGGCGAGCGAATCGTCGAAATTGTCCGACGGCATCACCATTCCGACGCGGTCGCAAAGGAAGCGGACGGCTTCGGCAAAGTCAAGGTTTTCCGCCCTTCTGATGAAGCTCACAACCTCTCCGCCCGCACCGCAGCCGAAGCAGTAAAAGCTTCCGTTTTCCGGATACACGGTGAAGGAGGGCGTTTTTTCGTTGTGGAACGGACAAAGGCCGACGAGGTTCTTTCCCCTTCTTTTGAGCTGAACGTAGCCCGAAACAATGTCTTCAATGTCGCACCGCATTCGCAGTTCCGAAAGAAAATCATCACTGAAACGCACAAAACCTCACCGTCCTTTCAATAATATAAAACAAAAATTATTTTTCCCATGAAGACGGGATAAAGTATTTTGAAAAAGTTTTGATTGCGTAACCGTCGGTCATTCCGGCGATGTAATCGCAGACGGCCCTTTCGGTTCCTTCTTTCCATGCGATTGAAATATATTCGTTCGGAAGTTCGTCCGGACGCTCGCAGAAGAAGGAAAAAAGCTGCTGAATCATTGAAATTGCCTTGCTCTCCTCGCTTTTGCAAACCGGATTCGTATAAACGCGGTCAAACATAAATTCATGAAGAATGTCAAACGCAGCCTGAACGTCTTCGTCAAGGCGAATGTCCTCTTTCGTGTTCCTGATTGCGGAAAGAACGAGAGTATTGATTCGTTCGCTTTTTGAATTTCCGAGAATTCTTCTGACGTCGGGCGGAAGGTTTTCCTCGTTCAAAACCCCGCCTCTTTCGGCGTCGTCAATGTCATGGTTGATATATGCGATTCTGTCGGCAAGTTTGACGATTCGTCCTTCAAGGGTGTCCGCTTCTTTTCCTCTTGTGTGGCAAACGATTCCGTCGCGGACTTCATAAGTAAGGTTCAGACCCTTGCCTTCTTTTTCAATCAGGTCAACAACGCGAAGGCTCTGCTCATAATGGCGAAAGCCTCCGCTCATCACTGCGTTGAGCGCGCGCTCGCCCGCGTGGCCGAAAGGCGTGTGGCCGAGGTCATGGCCGAGAGCAATCGCTTCGGTCAGATTTTCGTTGAGAGAAAGGCCAACGGCAATCGTTCGCGCAATTTGAGCAACCTCAAGGGTATGAGTGAGTCTTGTTCTGTAATGGTCGCTGTCCGGCGAAAGAAAGACTTGGGTTTTATGCTTCAGCCTGCGGAACGAGCTTGAATGAATGATTCTGTCCCTGTCCCGCTGAAACGCCGTTCTGATTTCGCATTCTTTTTCCTCACGCTGTCTGCCCTGCGTGTTTTCGCAAAGGAAAGCAAACCGCGAAAGATTCTTCCGTTCGTTTTCAAGCGTTTTGAGTCTGATTTCGTCCAATGTTTTTCGCCTTCCTTTCGTTTCCTCAGAAGAGAGCCGTAATTAATTCTGATTTTTTCTCTGTCTAATAGTTATATACAGCGTTTTCTTCGTTTTCCCCCTAAATTTTTGAAAATTTTTCTTCAATTATTTCGGAACGGAGCTTTCCGAAGCTTTTGTCAAAAACCTCTGCGTCAAATTTTTCAAAAACGTCGGACGGGATTTTCAAAGTCAAAGAAACATTTTCCGAAAAATCCGTATCTTCGACCGAAACGCCGAAGGCGGAAAGAATCGTCTGAAGCTTTCCGTAAAAATTATAATCACAGGTGATTTTCGCAATTTTGCAAGGCGCCATCGTAATGATTTTTGCGCTGTCGATTCCGATTTTCGCCGTGTGGGTGTACGCACGGACAAGACCGCTTGCGCCGAGAAGAATTCCGCCGAAATATCTTGTTGCAACAACGGCGCAGTCCGTCACGTTTTCTTTGAGAAGAACGTCAAGCACCGGAAGTCCCGCCGTTCCCTGAGGTTCGCCGTCGTCGCTGTATCGGCGGATTTGTCCTTCGCGAAGGCAGTAAGCGTAAACATTGTGCGTTGCGTCTCTGTGCTTCGCTTTGATCGAATTGATGAAAGCAACCGCCTCATCGTTCGTTTTCACCGGGGCCGCATATCCGATAAAGCGTGACTTTTTTACGATGAATTCATCGTTTGAGCTTTTTTCGAGGGTTTTATAGCTTTCCATTCGATTTCTCCTTTTGATATTCCGGGTTAAATTCAAAGCTTTTATATTTATAAACTAAGAAAACACCGCCCACTCTGACATTGGCGGTGTTTAATACTTAAATCAAAATCAACGTGAATAACCGCATTTGCGACATTCATGTGTTTTTATTATACAGTTTTGCCGCTTGTTTGTCAAGCGGCCGTTTTTATACCCCGCGAAAAAAGACGGAGCAAAAAAGCTCCGTCTTAAATTCATTGAATTTTTTGCAAAAATTATTTGTTCTTTGCAAGGTTGAAACGCTTGTTGAATCTATCAACACGTCCGCCGGTATCAACGAGCTTCTGCTTTCCGGTGAAGAACGGATGGCAGTTTGAGCAGATATCAACACGAAGGTCACTCTTGGTTGAACCGGTTTCGATTGTTGCGCCGCAAGCACACTTTACGGTTGTCTGTTCATACTTGGGATGGATTCCCTCTTTCATTGCTGTGTCACCTCTTTCGATAAAAAA
>JAUNFH010000129.1 GCA_030525185.1 Clostridia bacterium | reverse complement strand
AATTGTGAGTTGTCAGACATTCTTGTTTACGAGCCGAGTAAGATCAAAATTACAAACGATCGAACAAGAAACGGTTCGATTAAAAGGTGAAAAATAATAACCGCTTAATAGTTAAATAAGCGGTTATTGTTTTAACGTCATTGTATCTCTTCTGTTTTCTATTGTGGACGAGCTGTGGACAAAAGAAAATAGTTATTAATTTGACAAAGTGCTAAAAACGGTTATAATATAAGGGATTTTAAGAATTGAGTGAGATTAACATCAGCAAACGGGGAATGACTGGGGGTCAAGAGGCCGCAGGTTCAAGTCCTGTCACTCGGACCAAAAAAGTCTTAAAATCGTTCATTCGGTTTTAAGACTTTTTCTTTTATATTTAATTTTCGGAGGACCTATGGAAAAACACGTTGAAGTTGAACGCAGCATAATTAAGAAGTATCGTAAAGAAATATGGAAACGTTTCATTGCCGGAATTAATGAATATGAAATGATTAAGCCGGGTGACAGAATTGCTGTTTGCATTTCCGGCGGAAAGGACTCGATGCTCCTTGCAATATGTATTCAGCACCTTCAGAAGCACAGCGATTTCCCGTTTGAAGCTAAGTATATGGTTCTTGATCCGGGATATACCGATGCTAACCGTGAAAAAATTATTGAAAACGCAAAACTTCTTGACATACCGATTGAAATATTTGACGCAAAAATATTCGATTATGTTGTTGATGTCGAAGACTCCCCGTGTTATCTTTGTGCAAGAATGAGAAGGGGACATCTTTATAAAAATGCGCAAAGCCTTGGTTGCAATAAGATTGCTCTCGGTCATCACTTTGACGACGTCATTGAAACAACTCTTATGAGTATGTTGTATTCGGCAGAAATCAAAACAATGATGCCGAAACTTCACAGCACAAATTTTGAGGGTATGGAGCTCATAAGACCGCTTTATATGGTTCGTGAAAGCGACATTAAAGCGTGGGTTCGTTATAATTCACTTGAATTCTTGCAATGCGCCTGTCGTTTTACAGAGGCGTGCAGCACAAAAGAGCATGAGCACCTTTCAAAACGCAAGGAAATGAAAGAGTTGATCTCTCAATTCAGAAAGACCAACTCTAATATCGAAATGAATATTTTCAGAAGTGTTCACAATGTCAACCTTGAAACTGTAATCGGTTACCGCAAAGGCGATTTCAGATATAATTTTCTTGACGATTACGATTCTTCGCCGGATATGAAGGATTCGAGATAATTGCAAAGATCATCGACTTTTCTTTTTGCAAAGTCAAGAAAGACACGCTTTGAACAGGCGTTTTCTGAAATTGCCCACCAACGTGCAAGGCCGACGATTGCTCCGGAATAATAGTTTGCCATAAGCGGAAGATTATAGCCGAGTTTTTCGCTGAGACTTCCCTTTTCCGAAATTTGTGCAATTATGAATTCAGAAATTGAGTCTAAGAGCGAATTTGTGAAAGACGAGGAATAGTATTCTGAGCTGACGCTTGAAACAAAAGCTTTGTTATCTTCAATAAAGACAAGAACTTTTGAAATCATTTTCATACAGTTCTCGTTAATTCCTTGGATTGAAAAAACTTTGTTTGGCTTTTCAAATTCAAGTTCTGAAAGTTTCATTTTGAAACAACAGTTAAGAAAGTCATGCTTGTCAATAAAGTGTTTGTAAAATGTCGCTCTGTGAACGTTTGCTTCAGTACAAATTTCAAGAACGGTAAGATCGTCAAAGCTCTTTTTCTCAAGCAGTCTTATCAGTGCTTCGGTCAGTTGGTTGTATGTTCTTTTAACGCGAATATCGGTTCTTTTGTTGCTTGCTGTGTTTTCTGTCATTGTTTTTCACCGTCCTCATAAAGGTTAGATTTGATATCGTCTCTTAGTTTCTGAATTTTTTGAAGCTGTTTTCTTATGCTTTTTTCAATCGAAAGATTGTTCTTTAAAAAGCGGTTTGAATATTTTTCCTTCTCTTTTTTGTCGGCTCCGTCTTTTTTGGTGAGGCGAAGCTCAAATTCCTGGATAATATCCTGAAGCTGTTCAAACGCTTCTGTTTTTCCGTCGCTCAGCTTGTCGGTTTTGTTTTCAATCGACTGCTGAAGCGAATTTTTTTTGCCTTCAAACGTTGTTTTGACGTTGCTGAAAACGTTTCCGATTGAGTCGAGAATTTTACTCAACTGAACCTGAAGTTTTCGGATGTCAAGAGCCTTTCTGACGGAATTTGCAACATCGATGAAAAAGACGACGAAAATTCCGATAAGAATGAATCGAACGGTTTTAACATCAAAACTCATGATTATTCTGTCTATTGACGGATGAATGATTTTTACAAACGAAACCGCAACAATGCCCCAATAAAGGGTATGCTTAAGGCAGATTCGTCCCTTGATATTCATGAATTCATAAGTGTAGTCCCACCACCTTGCGTGGAAAAGAACTTCCATTAAAACGCTTGTGACGTATTCGACAATATCACAAAGGATCATTCCGAGCAGAAAAACAACAAGAAGATTGTCCTTAAAAGGGTTATAAAGAAAAATCGTCATAACGAGAGCACCTGTTCCGTAAATCGGACACATAGGTCCCGTTAAAAAGCCGCTGTTAATTATCCGCTTTTCACCGATTGAACGGTATAAACTTTCAATAAACCATCCTGCGGCACTGTAAAAAAAGAACAGCAGAATATAAAGAGGTATCTTATTCATGGCAAATCCTTTCAATGTCGCTTAAGAAGCGTTTTTTGTATTTTTTGTTCAGCGAGTACATGAGTTCACGGGTTGCACAATACTTGTCAGCAAAGCTCACGATGAACCCCTCTCTGTGTTTTGGAGGAACAATCGTCAAAGGCCACATATGCCTTCTGACGCAGTTGAGGGTGATTGAATCGGAATCGGGAGCAAGTTCCTTTGCGTTGAGATAAGCGTAGAAGGGATGTTTGTATCCGTGAAGCTTATGCCATTTTCCCGTTTCGCCGTCACGCCAATCATAGTAAAACAGGTCGTGCATTGTTGCGCCTCTTGTTGCCGAAACATAGTTGAGTCCGAAATGTTTGCAGATTTTATATGTAAGAAACGCAACTCCGGTTATATGCTGAAGGCGGTTGATGTCAAGGTGCTGTTCATATTTTTCAAGCGACTGAACTTCATCGGAAAAATATATATCGCCGACAACATCAAAAAAACCGTCGCTGTTCTCTTTTGTGAGTCCGTAGGTTTTGCAATAATTGTTATATAATTTTCCCATTTTTAAGGCACCTGCCTTTCTTCGTAAAACCTGTTTTGAATGAATTTTGCAACTGCGTCGTCATCATTGCTTCCGATTACACCCGTTGCGATTTTTTTCAGCTCATCGCAGGCATTTTCAACGGCGTAGCTTTCATCGGCAACTTTGAAAATCGGAACATCATTCATATTGTCACCGAAAGCTATGATTTTATCAACGCCGAGAAGCTTTTTCAGTTCAGCCGCACCGGTGCCTTTGTTAATTCCGGAACACATCGCCTCAAGAAAATAGCAGTTTGTATAGTTATCGGTATAGAAATTGCAGTCAATATCTGTGCGCTCTTTGAGTTCGGAATATATTTTTTCAAGTTCTTCTTTTCGGTCGAGCGTAACTATGTAAACAAAGTTTCCGATTTCAAAATCAAAAGACGGAACCTGAACGAATTTTTTGTTGAAAAACGATTCTCTTGCACTGACATAGGACTTGATATATTGATTGTCGAATTTCTTGTAGCACACAGTTAATCTGTCATTGTTTTCAAAATAAAAAAGAGGGTTCTTATTATACTTCTGATATGTTTTGTCAATTTCAATTCCGGCAGATTTTTCGATCGGATGAACGGAAAGGGTTTTCTTTAAAACAGGATCGTATATGCAAACTCCGTTCATAAGCACGAGCGGAATTTTAAGGTCAACGTTTTTGAAAAGAGGAATAACCGTTGCGTAAGTTCGTGCCGTTGCAATTGAAAAGAGGAGACCGTCTTTTGTGAGACGGTTGATTATTTCGGCTGATTTTTCAGTGACCTTTGCGTTGCTGTCAAGAAAAGTTCCGTCAAGGTCTGTTAAAAATAAAGTTTTCATTATAAGACGTTCCTTTTAGTTTTGTCTCTTATCATTATAGCATGTCCGATTAATAAAGACAAGTGTCTACAAATGTTTTTCAAACAAAATCTGATGTCATTGTCGCAAAAAATTATGTATAAACTATAAAATGTAAAAAATCTATTGAAATATCAGAAAAACATAGTATAATAGATAACATATTATCCTGTGCGGTCGGCGCATTTATGCGTTCGGTTTTCGGCCGCATTTTGAAAAAGGGGACACTTATGTTAGGAAAATTCGTCAGAGTACGTGTAACTTCCCCGATGCACTCTTATAACAAGCGATTCGGCTTTAAGTATAAGCTGAATTACGGTATTGTTGAGGGCGGAAAAACCCAAAAAAATACTGTTATGAGCGCTTATATTATGGGCATTAATCACCCGGTCAGAAATTTTGACGGGCGAGTTGTTGCCATTGTCCGCCGCAACGGCGGAAAGGGTGTTGTCCTTGTTGTTGCACCTAAAAGCACACGTTTTATTGTTAATGATATCCGTCGGGCTATTGATTTTGCCGAAGGAAGGAACGGATTCAGTCTTGAATGCCTTTATGAAAGTTCCTGCGGCGCGGTCGTTTTCAGAACCGATAACGGCGAAAAGAAATTTCTTCTCATCAGAAATAAAAGAAGCGCCCACTGGGGCTTTCCGAAGGGTCATATCGAACCCGGGGAAAACAATGAACAAACCGCAATGCGAGAGGTTCTTGAGGAAACCGGAATTAAAATCAGAATTTTGCCCGGCTTCAAAAAATCCTCCGAGTATACCATTCAGGGGCGGATTGAAAAATCCGTTGTGATATATATTGCCGAAACCGACGACACCGAATATACTCTTCAGGTTGAGGAAATCGAAGAGTGCGGTTGGTTCACTTATGATGACGCAATTAAAACTTTGAATTATGACAATGACAAGCGGATTCTTGAGCAAGCTCAACAATTCCTTCTTTCAAACCGAATCGGAGGCTGATTATGGCTGAATCAATTGCGCATTTCTTCATTGATAATCTTGGCGGAAAGGTCTCTTCGGAACTTATTGCCTTTATCATTTCTCTTATGCCGGTTCTTGAGCTTCGCGGCGGACTCATTGCCGCAAAGCTTATGGGTATTCAATTCTCCAAGGCGTTTGTGATTTGTTTCATCGGAAACCTCATTCCGATTCCGTTCATTCTCTTCTTTATCAGACGAATTTTCAATTGGCTGAAAAAATTCAAAAAGGTCAACAAGGCTATTGACAAGCTTGAAGCCCGTTCGATAAGAAAGGCGGGAAAGGTTAAGAAATACCGTCTTTTCGGCTTGTTCCTTTTTGTTGCGATTCCTTTGCCGGGAACCGGGGCATGGACCGGAGCACTTGTTGCCGATTTGCTTGACATAAGAGTCAGCCACTCTCTTCCGACGATTGCCGCAGGCGTCCTTTGCGCCGGCGGAATTATGTCTCTTCTTACATATGCGATACCGGGGTTGTTCGGTTTTTAACAAAAAAATAACGCGACTTGTGTATTAATTACAGGTCGCGTTTTTGTTTACAGTGAACTGTTTTCTTCTCTGATTTTTTCGATATGGTCTTTCATACAGGAATAAAGAATTTCACGGCAGTTTTCGGGTAATGAGCTGAGCGGAAGGCGGCATTCTCCGACGTTTAATCCGATGTAATTCATTGCCGCTTTTATGGGAATAGGGTTGACGTCGATGAAAAGGCTTTCAACGAGATCCATGATTTCTTTTTGCATTTTTGCGCATCCGGTGCAGTCTTTGTTTACTCCTTTCAAAGTCATCTCGTGAGTGTATTTCGGTAAAATGTTTGAAAGAACCGAAATCACGCCTTTGAATCCGAATGACGTGCAAACTGAAATCAAGTCGTCGTTTCCACAGTAAAAATCAAGGTCTCCTTCGCAGAGAACCAATGATTTAATCAGTTTCGGAATGTTTGTGTCGGCTTCTTTGACCGCAATTATGTTCTCGTGCTTTGAAAGCGTTTTATATGTTTCCGGAGCGATGTTCATTCCGGTTCTTGACGGAACGTTGTAAACAATAATCGGCTTTTTAAGTTTGTCTGCCAATGTGAAATAATGTTTGATCAAGCCGCTTTGTGACGTTTTGTTGTAATACGGCGTTACCATCAAATGAGCGTCAATATCATATTCTTCGGCCCGTTTT
>JAUNFH010000128.1 GCA_030525185.1 Clostridia bacterium | reverse complement strand
TGCAAAGTCCGCAGCCTATGCAGCGGTTTTGGTCAACGATTGTTGCGCCGCAGCCGAGGCAACGTGCGGTTTCTTTCTTGACCTGTTCTTCCGTGAGCGTTCCGTGAGCGTCTTTGAACGACTTCGGATCAATGTCTTTTCTTTCGCCGGCAGTTTGTCTGCCTGCGGTGTCATAGCTTTCAAAGCGAAGGTCGTTTTTGTCAAGCTCAATGAACTCGCGTCTGTTTCTTCCGATTGTCATGTGGCCGTGCTGAACAAAGCGGTGGAGCGATTCTGCGGCTTCGTGACCTGCGGCGATTGCGTCGATTGCAAACTTCGGACCCGTGTAAACGTCGCCGCCGACGAAGATGTCCTCCTGAGCGGTCTGATAGGTGAGCTTGTCGGCAACGGGATAGTTTCCGTGCCAGAACTCAACCTTTTCGCCGTCAAGAAGATTACCCCATTCAATCGCCTGTCCGATTGCAAAGATAACCTTTGAAGCCGGAACGGTGACGGTTTCATTCTCGTCATAAAGCGGCGAGAACTTTTTGTTTTCGTCGAAAACTCTTGTGCATTTTTTGAAGACGATTGCGGTAACTTTTCCGTTTTCGGCAATGACCTCTTTCGGTCCCCAGCCGCACTTGATTTCAACGCCGTCTTCCTTTGCTTCGCCGATTTCTTCGTCGGAAGCGGGCATGATGTCGCGGCTTTCAAGGCAGAGCATGGTGACCTTTTTTGCGCCGCTTCTTGCACTGACTCTCGCCGCGTCGATTGCAACGTTTCCGCCGCCGACAACAACGGTTTCGTCGTCAAAATGAAGCTTTCCGCAGTTTGCTTCTTTCAAAAATTCAACGGCTGTTGTTGTGCCTTTTGCGTGGTCGTTCAAAACGCCGGGATATCTTCCGCCCTGGCAGCCGACGGCAACATAGAACGCCTTGTATCCTTCTTCGCGAAGCGAAGCGAGGGTAACGTCTTTTCCGACCTCAACGCCGCACTTGATTTCAACGCCCATTTCCTTCATGATTTCGATTTCGGCGTCGATAACGTCTTTTTCGAGTTTGTATGACGGAATACCGTAAGTGAGCATTCCGCCGGGACGTTCGTTCTTTTCAAAAACGGTGGGATAATAGCCCATCTGAGCAAGATAGAACGCGCAGGAAAGACCTGCCGGGCCGGCGCCGATGATTGCAACTTTTTCTTTCCATCTTCCGCGGTTTGAAGCAACAACGATTTCCGGAACATATCTGTGTTCCGATTCAAGGTCTTTTGCGGCGATGAACTTTTTGACTGCGTCGATTGAAACGGCTTCGTCAATCGTGCCTCTTGTGCAGGCGTCCTCGCAACGACGGTTGCAGATTCTTCCGCAGACGGCCGGGAACGGATTCTCTTTTTTAATGAGGGCGAGCGCGTCACGGTACTGCCCCTTTGAAGCCATTTTGAGGTAACCCTGAACGGCGATGTGCGCCGGGCAGGCGGTTTTGCAGGGAGCGGTTCCGGTTTCATGGCAGTTGATGCGGTTCTTGTCGCGGTAATCTTCGTCCCACTTGTCCTTGCCCCATTTTACTGCGTCGGGAAGTTCCTGCTTCGGATATTTTACTTCGCTTCCGTCCTTCTTGCAAAGCTTTTGGCCGAGCTTGAGTGCGCCGGCCGGGCAATATTCGACGCACTGGCCGCAGGCAACGCAGTTTTCCTTTTTGACGTGCGCTCTGTAGGCGGAAGCGGACATATTCGGCGTGTTGAAAAGCTGAGAGGTACGAAGGGCGTTGCAGATTTTTACGTTGCAGTTGCAGATTGCAAAAATCTTGTTTTCGCCGTCGATGTTCGTAACCTGGTGAACAAAGCCGTTGTCTTCGGCGCGCTTGAGAATTTCCATAGCTTCGTCATAAGTGATGTCGCGTCCTCTTCCGGTTTCACGGCAGTAATCGGCCATGTCGCCGACGCCGATGCACCAACCGTCGTAATCGTCAGCGCAGCCCTCGTCAAGCTGCTTTCTTCCGTAACGGCAAGAGCAGATTGAAGCGCCGATGTGACCTTCATACTTTTTGAGCCAGTATGAGATATGTTCAATGTCGGCGGTTGTGTTTTCCATTTCGATTGCCTTTTCGACGGGAATGACGTGCATTCCGATTCCGGCGCCTCCGGGAGGAACCATCTGAGTGATTCCTTCGAGAGGAAGGAAAGTCATGCGTTCAAAGAACATTGCAAGTTCGGGATGTTTGTCCATGAGCTGTTTGTTCATGTTGGTGTATTCGGCAGAGCCGGGAACGAAAAGCGGAACCCAGTAATGTCTGTCCTCTTTGTTGTATGTTGTTCCGGGAATCGGGCCGTCTTTTGTGTATTTGTCGCCGTAGTCATATTCAACCATTCCGAGAACGGCAAGTTTTTGCATAATGTCGTCTGCGGTTTCGACGGTCATGCCGTGCTTTTTGCATTTTTCAAGCATTTCGGAATACGGATATTTTACTCTCGTCTTCATTTCAAGAAGAAGGTCAAGAGCGTTTTCTCTTTCCTGCTCGTTCAGTTCGTCCTCAAAAATGCAGGCGAAACCCCAGTATTCGGGATCTTCGACTTTGATTCCCTTGAGTTTTCCGGCGGCGCGGTCAGTGACGCGTCTGACGAACTTCAAAAGTTTCGGGTTTGGGTTTTGGTCGTGCATGTGAGCGGGAACATATTTCTTACTCATTTCAGGCACAGCGGACACTTCCTTTCATTATATATACATCTGCGCCGCCTTTTGGCGGCTGATATCGGTTACGCGGTTTATTACGGCTAATCAACCTCAATTTCTTTGATGTTGACTTCGTTTCCGGTGAGAAGATAGGTTTCCTCACTGCCGCAGTAAGGGCAGGTTTTTCCGTATTTTACGGTCGGATAATTTTTTTCGCAGCTTTGACAGAACGTAACCGCGTTGATTTTTTCAACAACAAGTTCACAGTCAAGAAGCATTTCGGTTCTTTTGCAATTCCAGTTCCAAACGTCGATGAGATATTCCGGAATTACGGTTGAAACCTCGCCGATTTCAAGAACGACTTTGCGAATGTGTTCGGCTTCGTTTTCTTTTGCGATTTTTTCAACGCTGTCCGCAATATGAAAAACGACTCCAAGTTCGTGCATAGTTAAACCTCCGTAAGGCTGAATTCAAAGAATTCAAAAAATCAGTTTTTCCATTCTTTGACCTTTTCTCTGATGAAGGCGGAAAGTTCGTCAATGCCTTCGCCCGTCTTTGCGGAAATCGGGAAAAGTCTGATGTTCGGGTTGCGCTTTTTTGCAAATTCCTCAACCTTTTTCATGTCGAAATCAAAGTACGGCAAAACGTCGGTTTTATTGATAATCATTGCGCTGCAAACTTCAAACATGAGCGGATATTTAAGCGGTTTGTCGTGGCCTTCGGGTACGGAAAGGATCATCATGTTGAGACCGGCGCCGGTGTCGAATTCTGCGGGGCAAACGAGGTTTCCGACGTTTTCAAGAACAACAAGGTCAAGACCTTCCGTTCCGAGTTCGCGAACGCCCTGCCTTGTCATCTCCGCGTCAAGGTGACACATTCCTCCGGTGTGGAGCTGAATAACCTTTGCGCCGGTGTATGAAATTGTTTCGGCGTCAACGTCGGAGTCGATGTCGGCTTCCATTACACCGATTTTCATGTCTGTTTTAAGGTTTTCAATGAGCTTTGTGAGAGTTGTTGTTTTTCCCGAACCGGGGGCGGACATAAGGTTGATGAGAAGAGTTTTTTCTTCTTTCATCTGAGAGCGAAGCTTTTCGGCGTCCTTGTTGTTGTCTTCAAAAACGCTTTGCTTCACTTCAATAACTCTGTAATTGTTCATAGCGTATAACTTCCTTAGAGAAAATTGTCTGTCACCGTGCCGAAATGCGACGCAAGTAGACAAACGACTACAAAATATTATACAATTATTTTTTTAACAAGTCAATCATTCATTTCGCATATTATGGCGCACAGGTCAAAAATATTTCGGAAAAAAGTGTAAAATGTCAGACCGGAAAAAATGCATAGTAAATGAATAAAAAAATTCATGCATATTGAGAATAATAAAGCAGGTAAACGAATGACTAAAATTCTGTATGCATATTATTAAGAAAAAATTGATAAATTATGAATTTTTTTGCATGCAAACGGCGACTTTTTAAGGTTCGTTTAAGGTTCGCACAATAACATTTTTTTAACTTAAAGCATTTGCCAAAAAATTCAGAATTTTCCGTTTTTTTGCGCTTTTTGTTCAAAGTTCACAAGGTTAATTTCTTTGAATTTCTCAAGATGATTTATTCTTTGTGCATTTGAACAAAAAATCCAATGAACGGTTGAGTCGTGTTTTTCGGTATATGCAGAGAGTAATTTGTTTTGTGAAAGGTGATTTTATCCATGGAAAAAATTAAACAAATCCTCGACTTCATCGCTCAGGGCTTCAATGACTTTGACTTTGTAAGACTTTTCAACAGAATCGTTGATTTCTTCAAGATCCTTTTCCCGGGTAAGGGTGACGACACCACAACGGCTAACGCTTAATCGTCTGTTTGGGTTTAAAAATATTTTTTTAAGAAAGGTGAGTTTAAAATGATTTCAACACATGATGAAAAGACCGGCATCTCAACAATTAAGGATGCTCTTGAATATTTCGTAAATTTCTTCAACGAACTTGATTTTGTTGCAATTGTTGACAAGATCATTGCTTTCTTTGAGAAGAACCTCGGCTCAAAGGAATAATTTTTGTTTGAATAAAACATGAATTTAAGCTGTAATCATAAAAGCGAAAAAGCTTTTGCGGTTGCAGCTTTTCTTTTTGTTGCGCTCTTTTCCAGATTGTCGGAAAAGTGAAAGCAACGGAAAGCTCTGAGTTTTCGTCGGATGAGAATTTCAGCTTGGAAGCGTGTCTTATCAGCTCAAAAAATACCGGAGAGGTTTTTGAAATGTCGAAAAGGTGAGTGCGGATTTCGGCGCAGACCGTCATGTCGCATTCGTCAACATATGCACGAAAGCTTATGGCACGGACTTCGGCCGCAAGCATGTCAAAAACGTCACAGTAATGTTCAAGAACTTTATAATATTCATCAACGATTACCCAACCGGCACCGAATTTTTCTTCGGCTTCCTCAACTGCCGTCGAGACGGCGTCAAAACATTTTTCCATAATTATTTGTCTCCTTCAAATCCCAAATCCGTTGTAATGTTGAAATAGTTTATGTCCATTTGAACGGTTCCGTTTGTTTTTGCAAAAACTTCAAGTTTGTTCGCTCCTTTAATGATTTCAATGAACTTTTCCGGGTTTTCAAAAGTGATTGACCGGCCGATAATTGTAATTGCGCCGACGTCATCGTGAATGTATTCGAGATTTCGGTTAATCTCCGTATTTCGGTTTTTGAAAAGCCGTTTCAGGTTTTCTTCCGCAAAGAGAAGTTCCTTTACACGAAGGGGATTGATAATTTCAACAATACCGTCGCGCTTTTGATCATAATCTTTTTTTAACTCGATGAAATTGTCCAAAATCTCTTCTGCTTCTTCGTCGCCGATGTTTTCGTTGTAATCGAATTTGATTTCTTTCAAGTTTCATACCTCCTTGATTTTAAATATAAAAAACGCCTTCGACATTGCAAAAAAGCTTTGTCGAAAGCGGTTCTTCAAAATATAACCGTTGCACTTGCTGCGGTTTTTGTGGCTTCAGATTATTCGGTGAGCTGCCCGGCGTTTGGCTTTGTGCGTGGTCATTACCGCAAGGGGGCAACCTTAAAAATGTAGATTCATGTTCCATGTGTGGCAACGACGCTTGCATTGTATATCACAAGGAGGTTACCACTATTTCAATCCATGCTAACCGTGGGAAACGGCGACACCCTTGTAAGGTACACCGCAAAGGAGCGAGTATCGTTTTAATCCGAGTTCCGGTGTAAAACGATGCAAGTACTACCGCAAGGGGGCAACCTCAAAATATCGATTCATGTTCCATGTGTGAAATCAATATGATTTTGCCGGTATTGCACAAATATCAAAATAAGATTTCAATCCATGCTCCCCTGTGTGGGGAGCGACTTTGGAAAATCCAAAGAGTATAATAGGCATAGTATTTCAATCCACGCTCCCCGTGTGGGGAGCGACACAACAAACTACACTTGTAACGAGTGGCTTGACATTTCAATCCACGCTCCCCGTGTGGGGAGCGACGAGCTGGCGGCGAGGTTACTTGCGCTCGTTATCAAGATTTCAATCCACGCTCCCCGTGTGGGGAGCGACCCGTCAAGGGTCAAGATGAACGGCTTTTGCGGGGAT
>JAUNFH010000127.1 GCA_030525185.1 Clostridia bacterium | reverse complement strand
ATTTCAACGCTTGCCGGAATTTCAAGATTTGTCAGAGCCTCCACGGTCTTGGGTGTAGGTCTGATGATGTCAATGAGTCTTTTGTGGGTTCTCTGTTCAAACTGTTCACGGCTGTCCTTATACTTATGAACAGCGCGAAGGATCGTTACAACCTCTTTCTCGGTGGGAAGGGGGATCGGACCGGAAACAGTTGCGTTCGTGCGCTTCGCTGCTTCAACGATCATTTCCGCTGCCTTGTCAACAAGGTTGTGATCGTATCCCTTGAGTCTGATACGGATTTTTTCCTTTACTGCCATTGATTACGCCTCCTAATAAGATTGGCGGGCCGCGCTTTTTGTCAACCTTTCCGGGTGTTTTCAGGTTTCCCATTTAAAAACCGGAAACTGAAAATATTTCCGGAGTTGACCTTTTTTGCATAATTCGCCCAAAAGCGAAATACGCGAAAAAGCGCATTTCACGAATATGCCGTTGAGCAAAGCCCACGCAAGAGACGGCATACTGAAAGTGAATATAGATCGCCCGGTTTAAAATCGGACATACTCCGCGGAAATTTCCTGCCTCATAAGGGCAGCCACCTCCCGCATCATCGCATATCGTTTGGTTGTGAAAGGCATAGTTATACCCGTACTACGCCCACACACGCTTGATTATAATACCATAACAATTGTTAATTGTCAACGATTTTGAGAGAAAAAGTTTGTTGAAAACATAGATTTTTTTATCTTCGTTTTTTTCATCAATATAGGGTGTCCGAACGAATTTTTGCCCCAATATCTTGGGAAAGAAAAGTACACTTTCCCTTGTGTTTTTTAAAGTATTTGTTATCTGTTGTCCATTATCTCTTACCTATTATCTGATGTAGAATATAATAGGTGGCAGATTGTATAGGAAATCGTACGGTTGATTCGTATGGGTCGGACCTTTGCCGACCCCTACGAATTTAAACTATACGTTTACGTTTTAAATGAATGTTTCCGCAACCTTATACGCAAACTTTCTTTGGCTCCTTCCTGTGAGGGAGCTGTCGTCTGTGCCGACTGAGGGAGAGATTTTTCCTACGCCAACGTCACCTTAAACCCACGCTCCATCCGTCAAAAATCTATTATTTTCTATAAATTCACGTGCTGCAAAAGGCAAATCCCATGAGAGCCTCAAGCGACTCCCCTACGAATTAAACCGAAAACAAAAAAGAGCGGCAAAAGCCGCCCATATAATTTAAATGTTTGCGAGGCGTTCCAAATAGTCCACGCCGCTTTTAAGTTCAAACTCGTCCTTAAAATTGTTGCGATAAAGCTCAACGATATAATTTCCGTCATAGCCGACGGATTTCATCTTTTCAAAAAAGCGTTCAAAATCAAAAAGGCCGCCTTCGCCCGGCGTCAGGCAGTCCTCTTCCTTTGAACAGTCGCTGACGTGAACGTGGGCGATGCTTTTTCCGAGCCGTTCGACGAATTCAAACGGGTCAACCCCCGCCCTTCTTGCCTGCTTGAGGTCAAGCGTCATCCTGAACTTTTCTCCGATGCATGAACGCAAAAATTCCATAAACTCCGGCTTTTCGCCCGAATACCGAACAACGTTTTCATGCGTAACGTGAACGCCGAAGGTTTCACCTTCTTCAATGAAGCGGAAAAGTCTTTCGGCGTATTCTTCGTCCGGAATCGTCTTTTCCCCCCGCGAACCGTGGAGAACAAAAAATCTTGCGCCGAGCGTTGCCGCCGCTTCAAAAAAGCTTTTGTAAAACTCAAGGCTGTCATAAAACCGTCTCTTGTATGAGCTGAAAATGTTGTACCCTTCCGAAAAAGACATGAAGGGATGAACCGAGGTCACATCCATCGAATATCGGTTTTTGATTTCGCAAAGCCGCTTCAAAAACTCCGGCTCGAGTTCGGACGGAGAATTGAAAAAAATTTCGGTTGTTTTGATTCCGACCGAGCCGACTCTTTCAAGAGCCTTTTCGGTTTCAAGCGGATAAAAACACGATGAAGATGCGCCGATGTTCATTTTTTAAAAACACCTCTTTGAAAAGTTGCGATATATATACTATATTATATAGTACGAAACCGAATGACGCAAGACGGCTTTCAAAAATTAATCATAAAAAATTCCGCTGCCATTTTTCAACATTTTTTTCGTTCATTGTTGAAAAATCGGCTTTTTCGTTGACAGCGGCACTTTGCGGTGATAAAATGAGCTTTCAAATTTAATGGTTAAGGAAGATAAACATGGAAAAAATCAAAAATTTTGTTTTCGGAAAACCGTTTTGTATGTTCTTTCTGATTGCCGGCTTTGTTTACGGCCTCGTTCTCCCCTGGTGTTGGGGGAACAATCCTTTTGACGAATTCGGAACGCTCAGCATTCTTTGCGAGGACAGAAAGTTCTTTTTCTGGATTTGGGTCGTTCTTGTCGGCGGAGCATACTTTTTCAACACAAACTTTGCTTTCCGAAAGTTCAAAGACGAAAGCCGGTTTCTTCGCGTTTTGAGCGTTTTGACCTTTGTTGCCTGCTGCGCGATTGCTCTTTCTTTGAAGCACGACGTCCATTCATGGAATCCGAAGCGCATTGTTCATTGGATTGCAACGGGTCTTTACATTGCCTGCGTTGCCCTTTCCGTTTTCGTCTTTTTGATGAGGAACAGAAAAAAATTCAAAGGATTCAACGCTCTTGCGATTCTCACCGTTCTCCTCGTTGCAACGATTCCCGTTTGGCTTTTGACAATCGGAAAAAGCGCAATGATGGAAATGATTCCGAACGCCTTTTTCCAAATTATGCTTTTTGTTCTGAACTTTGTTCTTCCGGTCAAAGAAATCGAACCGAAGGAAACCGCAAAAGCAAAATAAAAATGTTATAACCCAAAGAAAACCCATTTAAAAAACCGTGTTCTGCATGATAGCAAAACACGGTTTTTATAATTCATTCGTTATTTAATGACAAAGAACATTTTGAGAACGAAACGGATAATCGTTGTGAAAATTGCCGGAGACATGAAGTCGGTAACATAATAATCAAACTTTTCGCCGACAACGTCGCTGTAATAGATTGAATGGGTTTCATAATTTTCAACGTCGTTTTCGTTAATGTTGAAAACTCTCATCGATCTGTGGTCGCCTCTGCCGTATGAACGGAAGCCCGTTCCGCCGTTATAACCGAGGATGATTCCTTCGGCGGTTTTACCCATGAAGTTGTTGACGTGGTCGTGGGCAAAGAAAGCGCCGATGATGTCGCCCTTTTCGAGCCATGCTTCGTACTGACCGGTAACGTGATCAAGCGGTTCGGAGCAGGGAGCTTCGCCCATTACGTTGTCGTCACCGATGAGGTTTGAGTTTTCGTTGAGGGCATACCACTTGCGGTCGTCCATGCTGATGAAGCCGCGGTTTGCTTCCTTGTATGTAACCTGTTCAACGAACTGATAAATTTCCTTGACGGGAACGTGCTGGAAAACGAGTGAGGGAACAACCTCTCCGCCGTTTGCGGCCTTGAGTTCGTCGCTCTTCTGCTTGTACCATTCAACCTGATTCGGATAAAGACCGGTATAACCGCCGGCAAGGTCCGTCTTGTTGTTGGTATCCATCATGTAAACGTTGAGAGCCATCTTTGAGCTGTCCTTTGACGAGTAAACGGGAACGGAATATGTTCCGGGATCGCCTTCGGTTGTGCCTGCGGACGAAACGCAGTATTCAAACTGCTTGAAAACATCCATCATGTCCTTCGTTGAAACCTTGTTTTCAAGGTCATGGTCGTGGTTTCCGAAAGTTACGGCAAACGGAACCTTTGCGTCGTTGAAAATCGAACCGAGCTCATAAAGAGCCTTCTTGATTCTCTTTTCGTTCGCACCGATGAAAACGTCCGAAAGCATATCGCCGGGAACGACGATGAGGTCGGGCTTTTCCTGTTCAATGCCTGCCTTGAGGAAAGCAACGGTCTTTTTGTTCATTCTGTCGATGTCCTGCGTGTCGTTAATCTGAAGAATTTTGAAAGTTCCGTCCTCTTTGAACGTGAGCTTATCGGGAGTGCCGGCGGCAAAAGCAACCGAGCAAAGCGCAAAAATCATCAGAAGCGAAAGCAGAACGCTGAGAAATTTTTTCATTGGTTAATTAACCCCTTTCATGCGGTTAGCTACCGCTTATTTTTTTTAATTATATCAAAAGTTTTAAAATTTTGCAACAAAAAAACGAAATCTATACGACTTTTTATAAACCTTTTTCACAAAAAAGCCCGAAAAAAGCGGGTCTCTTTTCTTCCTTTTTCTTTTTTCTTCCCGAAGAGAAAGCCGAAACGGTTTCGTCGGGTACCGGAAGAAATTACAGATAATCATTATTTTTCCGAATACGCTTTAAAAAACGCTTTTGTTGTGCTATACTCATAAAGTATTTAAAAAGAGAAAAAGACCGAAACAGGAAAAGAAGGGAAGCATATGGGAAGAACGATTGCGATCGTCAATCAGAAAGGCGGAGTCGGAAAAACGACAACCGCCGTCAACCTTGCCGCCGCAGTCGGCATGAAGGGATACAAAACCCTCCTCGTTGACATTGACCCCCAAGGCAACGCAACAAGCGGCCTCGGATTCAATAAAAGGGAAACCGAAAAATCAACCTATGACATGATGATAGGCACGGCCTCGGCAGAAGACATTGTTAAGGAAACGAAGTTTTCGCGCCTTGACCTTCTTCCGGCGAACATGGATCTTGCCGGAGCCGAACTTGAAATTGCCGACCTCGACTCCCGCGAAGCAAGAATCAAAAACGCCCTCGCTCCGCTCAAAGAAAAATATGACTTCATTTTTCTTGACTGTCCCCCGTCGCTCGGACTCATCACAATCAATGCCCTTTGCGCCGTTGACAGCGTTCTTGTTCCGATTCAGTGCGAATTTTATGCGCTTGAAGGTCTTTCACAACTTATGAACACCGTCCGCCAGGTCAAACGAAAATATAATCCGCTGATTGACATTGAGGGCGTTCTTTTAACGATGTTTGACGGAAGGCTCAACCTCACTCAGCAGGTTGTTTCCGAAGTGAAACGGTTCTTTCCGCAAAAAGTTTTTTCGGTCGTCATTCCGAGGAACGTCCGCCTTTCGGAAGCGCCGTCCTTCGGTCAGCCGGTTGCGTATTACGACAAATCTTCAAAGGGAAGCAAGGCATATGACGACCTTGCAGACGAATTTCTCAGAAAGAACGGAAAAATTCCGCTTGCGTAAAAGGAGAGAATGAAAAATGGCAGCAAAGAACAAAGGCGGTCTCGGCAAAGGCCTTGACGCGCTTTTTATGGATAATTCAATGGAAGAAGAGGCAAAGTCCGCAGTCAAGCTCAAGCTCAACGAAATTGAGCCGAACCGCGAACAGCCGAGAAAAAGTTTTGACGAAGAAGCGCTTGAAGAACTTGCAAACAGCATTTCGACCCACGGCGTGATTCAGCCGCTTCTTGTCCGTCCGCTTGCCGACGGTGGCTACCAGCTCATCGCCGGCGAAAGAAGATGGCGTGCTTCCCGCATGGCAGGGCTCACGGAAGTTCCGGTCGTCATCCGTGAAATGAGCGACAGCGAAGCAATGGAGCTTGCCCTCGTTGAAAACCTTCAGCGTGAGGACCTCAACCCGATTGAAGAGGCGCAGGGACTTGCCCTCCTCATGGAAACCTATGCCCTCACTCAGGAGCAGGCGGCAAAGCGGGTCGGAAAAAGCCGTCCGGCGGTTGCGAACGCAATGCGCCTTCTTGCCCTTCCGCAGGACGTTCTTGCAATGGTTGAGCGCGGCGAGCTTTCCGCAGGACACGCAAGAGCGATTCTCCCGCTTGAAAACGACGAAAAGATTACCGAACTTGCAAACGAGATCATCAAAAAGAACCTTTCCGTCCGCGAAACCGAACGCGCCGTCAAAGCGCTCCTCAAAGGCGACGTAAAACGTGAAAAGCGCGTGAAAAAGCGCGACACCTACTACGACGAAGTTGAGCTTGCCGTTTCGCAATCGCTCGGAAGAAAAGCAAAAGTTTCCGTTTCAGGCTCAAACAAAGGCACACTTGAAATTGAATTTTTCGGGAAGGACGACCTTTCAAAGCTTTTGAAGCTTTTTGAAAACGACGACTGATTAACGATTAAAAGAGAAGAGAGAAAAGGTTTATATAAAATGACCGCCGATGAAGCTTAGCCTTCACCGGCGGTTGTTGTTATGGGTTAAAACCGACACAAAGTAGTCACTTAATTATATATTCAAATTGTAATATGCCGTTTCATCTCTGTTTCGCATTTCTGTTACAGTCCGACCTATATCATTCAATTGTTTTTCTCTTACCCGGTTGGCTTGTGCATTTTCTCTTCTGG
>JAUNFH010000011.1:24000-27034 GCA_030525185.1 Clostridia bacterium | reverse complement strand
TTATCATTCTAATTAAGTTGAAGAATAAAGCTGATTTATAGTAGCAGAATAAAAGTATCAGCAGCCGAGGATTTTTGACGAGTCCTCGGCTGTTTTGGTTTATGTGCTATTGTATCAAAAAAATCATTACCACAGGTTTACCACATTTTTGCTCAAACCGTTGTGCCACAACGGTTTATATGCGATTGGAAATCGTGTAAACCGCCAAAACGGTTTCGTGGGTTCGAATCCCATGCTCTCCGCCAAATTAAAGCGTATTCCTTTTGGAGGAGTACGCTTTCTCTTTTGTCATATCCAAAAACCGCTTGGAATAAGATCACCCGGTTGTTTCGGCATATAGAGGCTTTTTGCGGCGCAGCTTGTCGCGTTTTACAATTATTCCGAGATAACGCCGTCTGAAAATGCTGCTTTTCAGTGCGCTATGTAGAAAAATTCACGAAAGTATGGTATAATAATTAAAATCAAAAAGAAGGAGACTTTATTCATGAGTGAAGCCCTTGGAAAGAATATGGACCGTTATTGACTTCCTGCGTGATTATGTAAACAATGTAACAATCAAATCACGGAGGTTTTATTATGAAGCTTGATAAAAATTGCGCCCTGTTGGTTATTGACATCCAACAGGAGGACTTCATGGAAATGAACGAAAATAACATGGACGATCCCCGCTGGGATGTCATTCGCAACGGAAAACGTGTGCTGGATGTTTTCCGGGCAAAGAAGTTGCCGGTGATTCAGATTAAGGAATGCCATCGCCCCGACATGGTGGACTTTGGCCGAGAGCTGGACGGTTCCGAGGGTATCCACTGTGTCGAAGACTGCCCCGAAAACGACTATGCAAAGCTGACTTACCCTATTCCGGGCGAATATCTGATTTCAAAGCGCCGATACAGTGCGTTTTTCGGCACCGATTTGGAAATCTTGCTCAAAGGACTGGGTGTCGATACGCTCTATATGATCGGCGGTCTGACTGACGTTTGCATTCACTATACGGCAGTGGACGCTCACCAGAATTACTATCATATTCATGTTGTAAACGATGCCGTTGCCGGTTCTTCCGAAGAAGCTCATGAGAGCGCACTCAGGGCTATTCACTATTTGCAACATGGTGCTCTCGTCACAACGGCAGAAGTTGAGTCCGCCTTAACTGATGATACCGCGGCGGAGGACGAAGCTTTCATGCGGGAGGCGATTCGTCTTTCCAAACTGGCCGTGGAGCATGGTAACGAACCGTTCGGAGCGGTATTGGTGAAGGACGGCAAGACCGTGTTCTCCAATGAAAATCAGATCTATACAAAGCATGATCCGACTTTTCATGGCGAAGCGGGGCTTATTCGTGAATTCTGCGCTCAGACTTCCGTCACCGATTTGCATGAATACACTCTCTATTCAAGTTGCGAGCCTTGCTTCATGTGCAGCGGAGCGATGGTATGGGTGAACCTCGGCAGATTGGTCTATGGTGCAAGCAACGTCGATTTGGAGGCCATTCTTGGTAACAAGGGCTGCAACTGTTCAAAAATGGTGTTTGACAACTCCTTCCGACGGCCGCATGTCACGGAAGGCGTTCTTCGGACGGAATCTTTGAAAATTCTGCGCGATTACTTCTCAAAAAACAAGAAAGGGTAATAACGTGCGCCTTTTTGTCCCTGAAAAAACAACGGCACCGTGATCGGAGAAGAGAATATGATTATTTCACAGGCAGTTGAAAAAATGATAAGTTTTTATGGCGGAAATCTTCATGATATTGACCATTTTTTGAAAGTTTGGGCATTTGCAAAGACTATTTCCGAAAAAGAACTGACGGACGCTCACGAAAAGAAAATTCTTGAGCTTTCGGCCGTTGTTCATGACATTGCGTGTCCGCTTTGCCGTGAAAAGTACGGAAATGCCGACGGAAAAAAGCAAGAACTTGAAAGTCCGGCTCTCGTTGAAAAATTCTTTGAGGATTTTCCGATTTCCGAAACGGACAAAAAGCGAATTTCATGGCTGGTTGCTCATCATCACACATATACGGACGTTGACGGGCCTGACCATCGGATTTTGCTTGAGGCGGATTTTCTTGTCAATGCCGGAGAAAGCGGATTTTCAAAAAAAGCGATTGAAAACGCGCGGGCGAAAATTTTTGAAACCGAAACCGGAAAACGGCTTCTTGAAGAAATCTACGGATAAAAAAACAGCCGTGATTGTCAGAAACTTTTTTTGACAATCACGGCTGTTGATTTTTATTTTATTTTTACCGCAACGGGGGCTGACCAATTTCCGTAAATAATGTTACTTCCGATTTTTATGTAACTTCTGACTTTAAAATAAGATGTTCCTTTTGAAAAATTTGAAAGAGTCACTCGGTTTAAGTCCTTTTTCGGATTGGCTTTAACGGTTTTCAAAGTTTTGTATGTTCCGTTTTTCTTTGCGGAAAAAGATACTTGATATCCGCTGACCCCGTGGTTCTCATACCATGAAACGGTTACTTGGTTTTTCTTTGCCGCCGCTTTGACGTATTCGATGGTTGAAGGTTTGGCGGCCGTTGAAATTTTTGTCTTTTCTCCGAGAACAGTTTGTTTCCCGGATTTCGCGGTGGCGATAATGTAATATGTTGCGCGTTCGCCTTCACAAAGTCCTTTGATGACGGCTTTGTTCGTTTTGACTGCGGCAACTTTGATACCCATATCATCACAGATAACATAGGCAAAAGCGCCTTCAACTTTGTTCCATGTCAATGTAATGCTGTTATGCGTTGAAACGGATTTGACGTTTTTCGGAGCCTGAGGAATGATTTTCCAAACGAGAGTCCGGGAACCTTTATAATTTCCTTTGAATGAAAGCTTTGCCGAATATATGCCTATTTTGTTTGAAACCGTTGTTCCGGAAACGGCATAGTCTTTTCCGGCTTTGAGCGTTTTTCCGTCGGCGGTTTTGACCGTCAGAGAAGGTTTTTTGACTTTTCCGTCGTAAACGAATTTGACGGCCGAAAGCTTAATTGTCTTTACTTCTGAAATTTTATTTACTGTAAGAATTATTGTAGTCCCTTCATCTA
>JAUNFH010000011.1:21923-23990 GCA_030525185.1 Clostridia bacterium | reverse complement strand
TCTGAAATTTTATAGTATTTTCCGTAATCGCAACGTGAACATTCAATATAATATGAACCGGAATATGAACCCGTTTCATCAACCTCGGCTTTATCAATGTCGGTTGTTTTCAATGTGTGCTTATGTTTTGAAATCGAAACTTCAAATGTTCCGGCTTTAAAAGAGCTGACAACAATATAGTATGTGTTGTTTGCCTTGAGTGTTAAAACGCCGAACTGTTCTTCGGTGTATTGATTGTAACTTGAATCGGAAACATATTTGCCGGAGGCATCGCGAATTTCAAGTGACACGTCGCTGCTCGGATTCAACACGGAAAATTCGTATTCAGCCGTTTCGGACGGGATAAATTTGAAATAGTAATCGCCGAAAAGAAAAGTTCCGTCTTCATCCTCATTAAACGTTACACTTGAAGGCTTTCCTTCGGTAATGATTTCTGCGTTTTTCGGGTTTTCGCCCAATGCCCCGACCGAAAAGCATAAAAGCGCCATTATTACGATGTGGAATAATATTTTGATCAGTGAGTGTTTTTTCATTTTAACCTCTCCTTAATTATAGTAAAATCATAATAATATATTTCACCCCGTTTATCAATACAAAGAGAAAATTTTTCTTTCCGAAAAGCTCTGTTAACAGAAAATCCCTTGAAAAATCGGCTTCAAAGTGGTAGAATCTCAACGAGAAAAATTTTGAAAGGAAACATTGAAAATGGAGTTAAAATCAATCATTGAAAAAAGCAGCATGAAACTCAAAGAGTATGCGGATTTTGCCGTTGAGAACATCACGCATATCTGCAGCGAATTCGGTCCGCGTGAATGCGGAAGCGAGGCGGAGAAAAAAGCCCAGGAATTTATGGGCGAAAGCCTTAAAAATTACGCCGATTCGGTAACGAGAGAAACCTTTGAAGCGCACCCGAGAGCGTTTATGTCATTTGTTCCGATTGCCGGAAGCTGTCTTCTTGCTTCTTCGGCCGCAAATATTATCGGTGCATTCAAAAACAAAAAGTTCACCGCCGCTTCCGTTCCGCTTCTCGGAACCGCTCTTGCCGGTGTTGTCGGCGAATTCGGTCTTTACAAAAAACCGCTTGATCCGCTCTTTGAAAAAAAGCAGTCGGGAAACGTTGTTGCCGTCAGAAAAGCTTCGGGCGAAACAAAGCGCCGCATAATCATTTCCGGTCACACCGATTCCGCTCCCGAATGGACATACACATATAAGCTCGGCTCAAAGGGCGTTGTCATCGTTGCCGGCTATGCCGTTGCTGGTCTTCTTTATGACATCGCTTCAACCGCCGTTTCGCTCACAACGAAGAACGAAAAGCTCAAAAAAGGTCTTGCACTCGGCCAGCTTGCTTTTGCTCCCGGCTTTGCCGCTCTTTATAAATTCACAAACCCGAAACGCCACGTTGACGGCGCAAGTGACGACCTTTCGGGTTGCTACATTGCAAATTCCGTCATGAAGTTCCTTTCCGACAACGATATCCGTTTTGAAAACACCGAGGTTGTTGCGCTTCTTGCCGGCGGCGAAGAATGCGGACTCAGAGGATCAAAGGCTTTCTTTGAAGCCCACCCGGAAATGAAGAACGACGGCGTTGAAACAATTTTCGTCGGTTTTGACACAATCCGCGACGAGGAATATATGATGATTTACACAAAGGACCTCAACGGTCTTGTCGGAAACGACGTCCCGACTTGCACCCTTGTTCAAAACGCCGCAAAAAAATGCGGAAAGGACGTTCCCTTCGGCGCAATTCCGCTCGGTTCAACCGATGCCGCGGCTGCTTCTCAGGCCGGAATCAAGGCCGCAAGCTTTGTTGCGATGGATCCCGCCCCGGCGAGATATTACCACACACGTCTTGACACGGCGGACAATCTTTGCCCGGAAACGATTGAAAAGACGATTGAAATTGCTCTTCAGACTGTCTTTGATTTTGATGAGAACGGTCTCGGCTGAGCTGTGATATGATAAGATAATGGCTGTCGGGTTTTCTTCAGCCTGCCCCGAAGTTGCATATGGATACCGCGAGTGGGCAAAAATCGTATAAAAAAGTAAAATTGTTTTTACCTCCATAAA
>JAUNFH010000011.1:632-21913 GCA_030525185.1 Clostridia bacterium | reverse complement strand
TCTGTGGCTGACAAAAAATAAAAAAATCAGCTGTGACGAAACAAAAGCGTTTTGTCACAGCTTTTTTTGATTCACTTTAAAATGATTGCTTCTTTTGTTTCACTGCTCCAGCCGACCGTTCTGAGAACACCGTCTGCGTCTTCTTCTCCGACGTGAAAATATGTTTTTCCGTCGCTCCCTTTTGCTTCGTCGCCGTAAACGCTGATTAAATCAAGCTTTGCTTCATAGAGAGGATGAAGAATTTCGGTTTCTTTGAAAAATGTCATGCGTTCACGTCCTTAATGTTAATTATATTAACATGATACCACGCATAACCCATTTTGTCAATTTGTTTATCGAAATATGCGGATTAATTTAATATACCGCCGAAAAGCCGGTGACGGAGATTTGTTGCGGAAAAATTTTTAAAATACGAGACAAATGAGTTTTTCGTGAGAAAACGACGTGCAGTTAAAAATTTTAACAGTTTTGTTCTCGCGGATAAACGACAAGGAAAAAGGGGAGAGAGAAACTGTTACAAATTTGTGATAATAAATTAAAATCGTTTGTTTTTGTTGACAAGATTCAAAAGACAGGATAGAATTAAAATCGATGGGTGTTTCATTTCTTCCCACTGAATATATCGAAAGGAGAAAAGAAAGAAATGAGTCTTAAAATTTCAAAGTTTTACAAAAAATTCATTGCGGCGATTGTTGCGCTTCTTATGTCCGCCGGAATTATTGCAACGCCGGCAAAGCCGGACGGCGGAATCAAGGCCGACGCTTCGATTGCTTTTTCAAACGGGGAAGCCGGCTCTGCCGCAGGCACGGTAACGGTGACGTCAAATTATGACGGAAATTACAGCATTTTTTGGGGCGACGAGAACGGAGAAAAACTCGGCCTGAAAAATGAAAGCGGGGAAACCCTCGGCTATTCTCAGTTCGCAGACATCAGCGTTGAAAACGGCGAAGGAACCCAAAGCCTCGGCGAATTCCTTGCAATTCCCGACGGCGCCGCAACAACGCTCCTTTATTACGGAGACGAGCTTCTTGACAAGGACGTTGTTCCGGCGGAAAAACTGAACGATTACGGCGACGAAACCTATTCTTTCGGCGCACTCAGCGACGTTCATTTCGGAAGATATTTTGACGGTTTCAAAGACAAGTCCGACGTTTCGTTCCCCCGTGCGCTCAAGTTCCTTGACGGAATGGGCGTTTCAATGATAGGAATGTGCGGCGACCTTTCCTTCGCCGGAGAAACAACATCCTTCAAAAAGGTCAGCAAATATTCTTCTGAATATGATTTTCCGGTTTTTACTTGCCGAGGAAATCATGACAACGGAAACCCGAACAACCTGAAACAATGGCAAAAATATCTCAACAAAGGCGTTTACGGCGAAGAAAAGCGTGAAGGCGTCCTTGACGTTGCGGACAACGGCTATGATTTCGTTTACTCCGGTGAAGAGACGCACGGCGACATTTTCATCTTCTTCTCTCAGATTACCGGCGTTTACGCTCCCGGTGTTCAGCTTGTTACGAACAAACAGCTTGACTGGCTTGAAGCACAGTTCAAAAAGTACAGCGACAAGAGAGTTTATCTCTTCTTCCACACATTCTTCAACGCTCCGAGCGGCGAACCCGCAATGGGCGAAGGCAACCTTGTCAACGATTACGGAAAGTCATATTCGCTTCCGTATTACACCGGAAACAAGGACGAAGTCCGTTTCAGAGGTCTTCTTGAAGAATACAAGAACGTGACATTCTTCAACGGTCATTCGCATTTCACCTATGCAATGCAGAGCTACAATCCGAGGCTCAACATCACCGATTACGACGGAACAACGGCAACAATGGTTCACGTTTCTTCCTGCGCCGCACCGAGAACAACAAGTATTCTCAAACCGAAGCTTTCTTCAAACGCGGGAACAATGAGCGAAGGACTTTATATCACGGTTTATCCGTCATACATAATCGTTACCGCGTGTGACTTTGTCGGCGGACAGTTCCTTGCTTACGCAACGTTCAGAATCAACAACAAATAATTCTTGATTGTAAAAGACTGCCAATTTCGGCAGTCTTTTTTATGCATTTTCACGATTTTGATAAAATAATAAAAATATTTTTGTGCATATATTGAAAATAATTACTGTGTATGCTATGGTTGTTTTAGAAAAAAAGAGAAGAAACAGATGTTGATGAGCTTTTATAATAACTGATTTTTGCCGAAAGGAGCATAAAAATGAAAAGTGTGTTCAGTGCATTATTGGGAATAATTATGATGTTAACATCAATGTCGTTTGGATTGCAATCATGCAATGCTAATCTGAATAAGGACATATCAACGAAAGAGCCGTACAACAGCAACTGTCCGACAAAAAACATTTTGAATATAAAATCATCAGACATAAATAAAAACGAAATTGATTTTGATTCCATGCAAGCCCTCATTGATAAGGGCAGCATTGTTGTTGTAAATAATGATTTAAAAAGCAATATTTCCTTGTGCAAAAAGCTCAACATGAACTTTGAACCGGAGTTTTTGGACTCCGGAAACAAAGAAAGTACAAATGACGGTGCGGGAACAGATTTGGTAACCATGTACTATTCATACCAAGATGGTTCAAGTGGTATATATGTTATAAATACGCAAAACAATATCACTGAAAATGAAAAAACAGGTTGGTATCTGAGGCAATAGATGAGATTTATATTGATCAAAGAACGGACAGCTTGCCCGGCCTCTCTGATACCTCGCCTTCAAAAAGTAAATCAAGCAACGGTAAAAGACTGGGAACATTTACTGTTACCGCAACATGTCAACCTAAAGGAAAACTGAGGACAAGGTACAGCTTTTTTACAGTTCAAGACTATTATGGAGAGGACTATTGCTTTTATTGACGGCTATCCCGGAAAAGTTCTTTCTGCTGAAAATTCTGATTATAAATCAAGTTTTTACGGACTGTCATTGAACAACTCTGTTTCCACATCAACCTCAAGTGTTACGCTCCTTTCTTATGGACCGTACAGAACAGTTAAAGCAACAAGTTATTCTGTGTCGGTGGGCGGAGCTTTCAGCAAAGCATCCGGTGCAGAATTCAATGCTAACTTTGAGTATAGTAAGAATATATCCGATACGGATATTGAAGCGAGCAGCACCACAAAGAAGGCTTATTGGAATATAACACTGAAATCTACAGCAAGGAAAAAAACGATAAGCTTTGTTCCTGCGGCTACTTATGTTTGTCCTCAGGATAAAGGAAGCGTAACCTTCTCTTTGTCGGCTGACTATACTCTTGATTCTTTGACGACACTTCGTGAAACAATTTCAGTTAACAGGAACATAGTTTGTTCACCGTCAGGATGGCGCAATGCATAATGAAGTTTTGGGCTTTGTCTTGATATCATCGGCTCGTTGCAAAACAGCGCCAAACTCAAGATAAATATTATATGCTGAAAAAAGCTCCTTGCCTTTTCGGGCAGGGAGCTTTTTTCAGCCGAGAAGGCTTTCTCTCATTTTAATCAGCAACGCTTTTTCGCGCCGGGAAACCTGAACCTGCGACATTCCGAGCTTTGCCGCGGTTTTGACCTGTGTAAGTCCGTCGAAATACCGCAGTTCAATCAGCCGTCTGTCCCGCTCGTCAAGGAGGGAAACAACTTTTTTGAGCGCAAGCTTTTCCGAAATCGCTTCTTCCGGCGCTTCGGTCGGAATGTCAAGCTGGCGTTCGCTGCTTTCGTCCTGCGCTGTCAGCGAAATTACCGGCATTGAAACGGTCAAAAGTTCCGCCGCTTCGCTCACTTCAACCCGAAGCTTTTTTGCAAGCTCCGAAATTGTCGGCTCGCGTGAAAGTTCGGTTTCAAGTTCCTGCTTTGCTTTGAGTGCGGCTCTTGCTTTTTCTTTCAGCGAGCGCGAAACTTTGACCGTTCCGCCGTCACGGAAAATGCGGCGTATCTCGCCGAGGATTACAGGCACCGCATAGGTTGAAAAGGCAAAACCGCGGTCCGGGTCAAAGTTCGCCGCCGCTTTGCAAAGACCGACGCAACCGGCTTGAAAAAGGTCGTCATATTCCGCTCCTTTTGAGCGGAACTTGTTTGCACAGGCGTGAACAAGACCGAGATTTTCTTCAACAAGCAAATCCTTTTTTTCTTTTGAATTTTCCAAAAAGAATCTCTCCTTTTAGGTGATAACCGACGATTGATCTTTGTTTCTCGCTTAATCGTCGGCTACTTAACCATCTTTTCCGGAAATCTTTTTTTCAAGCGTAACCGTTGTTCCGCGGCCCGGGGTGGAGCGTACCTTCACTTTGTCCATAAAGCTTTCCATAACGGCAAAGCCGAGACCGGCGCGTTCGCCGCCGAGGGTTGTGAAAAGCGGTTGGCGTGCCTTTTCAATGTCTTCGATTCCGACGCCCTTGTCGCGGATTTTGATTCTGATAATATTCTTGTCCGTAATTGCCGCCGTTATGTAAATTTTCCCCATTTTTTCTCGGTAGCCGTGAACGATTGCGTTCGTAACGGCTTCGCTGACCGCGGTTTTGATGTCCGAAAGTTCTTCAACCGTCGGATCGAGAGAGGAAGCAAAGCTTGAAACCGCAACTCGGGAAAAACCCTCGTTGACGCTTTTGCTTTCAAAGGTGAGCCTCATTTCGTTCGTTGTTTTCATTTTCAAACGACCTCCTTTTGTTTCAGCTCGCCGAGTTTTTCAAGTCCGGCGAGTTTCATGACTTTGTATGCGGAAGGCGAAAGATTTTCAACTCTGATTCTTCCGCCGACGGAACGCATGAGTTTGTATCGTCCCATGACAAGGCCGATTCCGGAGCTGTCCATGAAGCTTACGCCGGAAAAGTCAAGAATGAGCGTTTGCGGACGTTTGTGAATGATTGCGTCGTCAATGCTTATTCGGATGAGACTTGCGCTGTGGTGGTCAATCTCGCCGTCAAGAACAACGCGAATCTCTTTTTTCAGATATTCGATTCTTGCTGACATTTTACCCTTTCCTTTCAGATTTGTTTCTTTTTGATTAAAAATGTCCGTTGGGACAAAAATAAAAAAAGCTTACCAAAGAAGGACAAGTCCTATGGTAAGCTATGTTCTTTGAATAATTTGGCGAAAGACGTCAAACGTCAAAATTTTTGCGTTCTTCGGCGGCAAGATAAAACGAACCGGCGATGAGAAGTGCGCTGTTCTTTGAAAGAAGACTTTCCGCTTTTTGAAGAGCTTTTTTTCTGTCGTTTTCGCAAAAAATGTTTTTGCAGTATTTTTCGGCGCAGGCTTTGAGCCTTTTCGGATCTTCACCCCGCTTTTCGTCGGCAAGAGTAAAGACAATGTTCTCGCATTCCGGCGCAAGGAGCGAAAGCGCGGTTTCGTAATCCTTGTCCTTCATGTATGCCGCAAGAAGGGTAATCTTTTTTTCTTTGAGATGACGGTTAATGAGCTTTTTGAGCGTTTTTGCCGCTCCTTCGTTGTGGCCGCCGTCAATGATTGTCAGCGGTTCTTTTTTCACAACTTCGGCTCTTGCCGGAAGGAAAGCGTCATGCATTCCTTTTTGAATGCTTTCGCTTTTCAGATCAAATCCGAGCGCTTTCAGTTCCTTCAAAGCGGTCAGGGCGCAGGCGGAATTTCCGAGCTGATGCTCGCCGGGAAGGCGGATTGAAAGAGGAAGACCGTCAAAGGAAAACTTCGTTTCAAAAATACTCTCTTCTGTGAGAGTGAGCTTTTTCATGTCCGGAAAAAGAATTTTGCAATCCTTTTCTTTTGCCGTAAGGCGAAGAACGTCGGCGACTTCTTTGCTTTGCGGGATAAAATCAAAACCGCCGTCTTCGGTCGGGAACGAAATAACGGCGCTGCCTTTTTTGATTGCGCCGGCCTTGTTTTTTGCAATTTCTCCGATTGTGCTTCCGAGAACGTCCGTGTGGTCGAGTGAGATTGACGTGAAAACCGTGAGAAGGGGAGGCGGAATAATATTTGTGCTGTCGTCCCTTCCGCCTATTCCGGCTTCAAGAACAACAACGTCGCAGCCGCTTTCGTAAAAATAAACCAAAGCCACGGCGAGAACGAACTCAAAAAAAGTCGGGCGGAGAACTTCGGGAAGAAGTTCGCTTTTTTCTTTCACTGTTTCGGCAATGCGGCAAAAATCTTCTTTTTCGATGAACTTTCCGTCGATTTGAATTCTCTCTCTGAAATCAAGAACGAAGGGAGAGGTGAAAAGACCGGTTTTGTAGCCGGAGGCGGAAAGGCAGGAAGAAATCATTTCCGAAACGGAGCCTTTTCCGTTCGTTCCGAGAACGTGAACGAATTTCAGCTTTTTGTGTTCGTCGGAAAGGACGGAGAGAACGGCGCTGATCCGTTCGAGCGAACTGCTTTCGGCGAATTTTCTTCGTGAGTAGATGTAATCGAGAGTTTCTTCAAACGTCATTGAACGGCCTCAATTCTTTTTCTCTTTTTGAGAGGACTTTTTTGTTGTTCCCTTTTTTGAGGGAGCTTTTGTTGTTTCTTTGCTGTCCTTTTTCTTTTCGGTCGGTGTTTCGGCGGAGGTTGACGAAAGGGCGCCGGATTTTCCGCTTGTACTTTCGGAAACGCTTGTGCTTTCGGAGGAAGTTGTGCTTTCCGTCATGCTTTTTTCTTTGATTTTATCCGTGAGGAAAAGGCCGCTGACGAAAGCGATTGAAAGAAAAAGAAAAATCAGCGCAAGAACGAGGCAACCGGTTCCCTTTGAACTTTCGCTTTTTTGGGTGACTCCGTAGCCGTAAAGCTTTTTTTGCCTTTTTGAGTGCGGAAGGTTTGCGGTCGGAATCGGTCGGTTGAATGAGGGCGGAACAGGCGGAAGGTCAAAGCTTTTTTTCCCTTCTTCCTTTTCTGACGAAGAAGCGCTTTTTTCGCATGACGGGCAAAACATCAGGTCTTTCGGAATTTCTTTTCCGCATTTATCACAAAACATTGTTTTTCTCCTTTTTATGGGTTTTTGCCGAAAAACATAGCAAAGAAAATAATACCACAAAAGTTTTTGAAGCGCAAGAAACAAAGGTAATTAATCTTTGATGAATTTAATAAATTTTAGAAAATCCGACGGAAAGGTTTGCTTTTCGTCAGTGTGCATAATAACAACGGAACATATTTTACCGTTGGGAATAATGAATTGTGCAGTATCACAAAAAAGAGAATTTTAATTATCCTTTTTCAAAGCTCTTTCCGTCCTTGGCCCGCCTTGACAAAGTTTCTTTATAATAGTAATATTTTCATATAAATTAAGGTTCGGGTGATTTAATAAAAAAAACTTTTTATTCTCCCGAATCCGTGAGGAGAAAAGAACATGAAAAACATCCTTGAAACGCTCAAAAAGAAAATTCTTTCCCTTGTCCTTGCGTTGATGATGACGCTCGGTTCATACGCGCCGGCGAAGATTGAAATTGCCTCCGCTCCAGAAAAAAGCGAAAGATCGGTACGCATTCTTTCTCAGAATCTGCGTTGCAACAACGACCTTTACGGTTTTGTGAAAAACCGCGCTTTGTTTGTTTCGGAAATGCTCAAAAATTATGAGCCGGACTCTTTTGGGGTTCAGGAGGCGACCGAAACGTGGCTCTCGCTTCTTGACGAATCGCTCGGCGAAAAATACGCAAGAGTAGGCGAGCCGAGGGACAACGCAAAAAACACCGAATACAGCGCCGTTTATTACAGAACGGATAAGTTTGAGCTTCTTGACGAAGGAACAATCTGGCTTTCAAAAACGCCGGAAAAGTTCGGCTCAAAGTCGTTTTTGGCTTCAATGCCGAGAATTTGCACCTGGGCAACGCTCAAAAACAAAGAAACCGGCTTTGTTTATACTCATGTCAACACTCACCTTGATTTTCTTGTCGAATACACAAGGTCAAAGCAATCCGAGGTTCTTCTTTCAAAAATCGGCGAACTTCAAAAGGTCGGACCGCTCGTTTGCACCGGAGATTTCAATGCCGACGAAAGAGACGAAACCTATGAAAAAATGACCGCCGCTCTTGACGACAGCCGCCTTCTTGCAAAGGAAACGGAGAGCGGAAAAACTTTCCATAACTACGGAAGAGGAGATCTTTTTCATAAAACCGCAATCGATTTCATCTTTGTTTCAAAAGGAACAGAGGTTGAACGATATAAAATCATTAAAGACACCGTTGACGGAATGTATCTTTCCGATCATTACGGAATCATGGCAGATATCATTTTTTAAAACAGGAGGACAAGCAAAATGAGAAAGTATATTTCATTGAACGAGGGTTGGACCTTTGAAAAAAAGGGGGAGAAAACTCTCGTCAATCTTCCGCATACATGGAACAACCTTGACGGCCAGGGTGCGGAACCGACTTATTACAGAGGAAAATGCACTTACACAAAAATCGTTGAACGTCAAAACGGAAAAACGTGGCTCGAATTCAAGGGAGTCAATGCCGCCTGCACCGTTTATATCAACGGAAAAAAGGTCGGATCTCACCTTGGCGGGTATTCCGCTTTCAGATTTGAAGTTACCGATTTCCTTTCTTCTCCGAAAAATTTCCTCACCGTTGAGGTTGACAACTCACCCCTTCGTGAGGTATATCCCGAAACGGCGGACTTTACTTTTTACGGCGGAATTTATCGCGACGTGAATCTTATTTCCGAAGTTGAAAAGCAGCATTTTTCGCTCGACGACTGCGGAAGCAACGCTCTTTACATTACGCCGAAAATGAACGGCGACGTTTTCGTCAAAGCAATCATTTCCGGTTACGAAACCGGTGTGAGGGTTCTTTACGAAGTTTTTGACATGGACGGAAAACTCGTTGCTTCGGCCGGAAACAGGGTGAAGCTCCACGTTGAAAATCCGCACCTTTGGAACGGTATGGAGGATCCGTATCTTTATACTCTCAAGGCAACTCTCTTCATGGAGTCGAGGGTTGTTGACCAAGTTCAAAGCCGCTTCGGATTCAGAGAAATTAAGTTTGATCCGGACAAGGGTTGCTTCCTCAACGGAAAGCACATCAAACTCAAGGGTGTTTCGCGCCATCAGGACAGGGAAGGACTTGGCAATGCGCTGACAATCAACGAACACCGTGAAGATCTTGAACTCATCCGTGAGGTTGGCGCAAACTCGCTTCGCCTTGCGCATTATCAGCAGGCCGAGGAGTTTTATTCGCTCTGCGATGAGATGGGCTTCCTCGTTTGGGCGGAAGTTCCGGTAATTTCAAGGTTTTCAAAGAAAAAACAGGCAAACGCCATCTCACAGCTTGAAGAACTCATCAAGCAGAACATGAATCACCCGTCGATCTTCTGCTGGGGAATCGAAAACGAAATCACGATTCAGGGCGCTTCTCCGTCACTTGTAAGTTCGCTTGAAGAATTGAACAATCTTGCTCACGCTCTTGACATTTCAAGACCGACAACCTGCGCCCAGCTCACAATGTGTCCGTCGGACAGCGAACTTAACAACATCACCGACATCATGGGATACAACCATTACTACGGCTGGTACATGAAAACCTGCGACGGAATTGACGAATGGCTTGAAAAATTCAAAGAGGTTCAGCCGAAAGTTTCTCTTTGCCTTTCCGAATACGGAGCGGAGGCCGTTCTCGGCTATTACAGCGACAACCCGGTTCAGGGCGATTACAGCGAAGGCTATCAGTCGCGTTTCCATGAGCATTATCTCAACACAATTTGCAATACCGAATGGCTCTGGGGATCCTACGTTTGGAATATGTTTGACTTCGGTTCCTCAATGAGAAATGAGGGCGGAGTCAGAGGAAGAAACAACAAGGGTCTCATCACCTTCGACAGAAAGACGAAGAAAGACGCTTTCTATATGTACAAAGCCTTCTGGTCGGACGAAAAGTTTGTTCATATCGAAGGCGGAAGATACACAATGAGGACTATCGGCGAGCACAGCTTCCGCGTCATTTCAAATTGCGACGAAGTTACGCTCAAATGCGGAAAGTATAAAAAGACTCTCAAGGGAACTCACGTTTTCACCTTTGACGGAGTTGAAATCAAAGAGGGCGAAAACAAAGTCACCGTCACGGCGGACGGACAGGAAGAAACAGTTGTTTTTGAAGGCGTTGAAAGCTATCCGAGAGAATATTCTCTTCCCGACGGCGCAACAACAATGGTCAGAAACTGGTTCCTTCCGAAGAGCGACGCAATCAATCCCGAATATCTCAGCACCGAGGATACCATCGGAGAAATTCTTAAAAACGATGACATTAAGGGAATGGTCAGCGGTGTTGCGGGAATGCTCGTTTCAAGCCCGCTCGTGAAGCTCGTTGCCCCGATTAAGCTCAAATCGCTTCTCAACCTTAAGGTTGTTCACATCAGCGACGACATGAAGGAACTTGCGAATCAGTATCTTCAGACGATTAAAAAATAAAGTAATCACTGAGTAACCGACGGGTGCAAATTGTTTGTGCTTTCGATTAATCAGCGGTTATTATAAGGAGAAAAATATGGAGAAAATTAAAAAATACCGTCCTTTCGGAATGAGGGATAAAATCGGCTACGCTTTCGGCGACCTCGGTTGCGGCCTTTCGTTCTCTTTCGTTTCAAATTATATGCTTTTGTTTTACACGCAGTTCATCGGCCTTGAAACAAAGCATTGGGCGTGGATAATCATTGTTTCAAAGGTTTGGGACGCAATCAACGATATCCTCATCGGAAACATGGTTGACCGCAAACGAATCAGCAAAAAGAGCAAGTTTATGCCGTGGATAATCATCGGCGGAATCGGACTTGTTGCGTTGACGATCATGATTTTTACTCCCGTCCGTTCGTTCTCTCAGGGCGGAAAAATCATTTGGTGCCTTTTGTCGTACTGCCTTTGGTCGGTTGCTTACACAATGGTTAACGTTCCGTACGGCTCGCTTCATACCGTAATTCCGGAAAATCTCAGCCAAAGAACAACCCTTTCAACCTTCCGAAGCATCGGTGCGGGTGTTGCAATGGTTTTCGTCATGCTTCTTCCGAGTTTTGTTTATGAAAAGAAAACGGTCGGCGGAAACGAAACCCAGGTTCTTCTCGGAAACCGCCTTTTCGTTGTTTCAATCATCTTTTCGGTTTTGGCGCTCGTCTTCCTCGTTGCAATGACAAAAATGGTTACCGAGCGCGTTCCTTACGGCGAAGCTCCGGCAAAAACGAGCTACGTTTCAACCCTTAAAAGCTTTTTCACAAACCGTCCGATGGTCGGCGCAACGATTGCGACTTTTGCTTCCGTTGTTTTCTATAACTCGTCGCTTTCGGTCAACAATCTTGTTTTCCAGTATTATTTCAACGACGCTTCAAAAACGACGATTGCCTCTCTTGCGGGTTATATTCCGCTTGTTCTGTTCATGCCGTTTGCCGGAAAGCTCGTTGCGAAAATCGGAAAGAAAAAGCTTATCACGATTTCCGGCCTTATCAGCGCAATCGGCGGACTTTTGATGCTTATTCTTCCGATAACTCCGGACAGCAAGGGAATGTATATTTACATTGGCGGACTCATGATTGTCAATGTCGGAAACTGCATTTTCCAAATTATCGTTTGGGCAATCATTGCCGACTGCATTGAAGTCAGCTTCAGAAAAAAAGGCGTTCACGAAGAAAGTTCGCTTTATGCAATGTATTCGTTCTTCAGAAAACTCGCTCAGGGCGTCGGTTCGGCAGTCATTGCCCTTTCGCTTTCCGCAATCGGATTTGTTGAAGGCGAAAACGCCGTTCAGCCGACCGAATTTTGCGCGAACGTAAAGAATCTTTATATCATTCTTCTCGTAATCGGAACGTTCGGAATGGTTATTGCAATGAAATTTGTCTATAACATCGACAAAAAACACGAGAGCGAACTCGGTGCTCTTGCGAGCGAAACGGCAGAAAACGTCTGATAAAAAACCAATTTTTCAAACCGCTGAAAGGAGCCTTCAAAAGCCTTCCTTTCGGCGGTTTTTTCGTGTGTAAAACGATGTATATATAATAGTATACGAATTTCCGAAAAAACGGACGGATTCTTTTTATGATTTTTCCTTGACAAAACGAAAAATCTCTGATATCATACTTTTGCACTTTAATGCAAAAAAGCTTTAAATCGTTAAAGCGAAAGGAGACATCAAATAATGTTGAAGAAAAGTATAATCATTTTAACCATTGCCGTCTATGTTTTGTTCATATTAATCGTCGGCCTTGTCAGTCACAAAAAGTCAAAAAGCATCACCGATTTCACCGTTGCCGGAAGGAATGCCGGCGCATGGCTTTCGGCTTTTTCTTACGGAACGGCATATTTTTCGGCGGTAATGTTCATCGGTTATGCCGGCTCAACGGGTTGGAAATACGGAATTTGGGGCGTTCTTCCCGGAATCGGAAACGCAATTTTCGGCTCGCTTCTTGCGTGGCTCGTTCTTGCAAAAAGGACCCGCGCCGTCACAAAGGAACATAAGATTAAATCAATGCCTCAGCTTTTTGAAAAATGCTTCGGTTCAAAGAAAATGAAAAATTTTTGCGTTGCGGTCATTTTCGTTTTTCTCGTTCCGTATTCCGCTTCGGTTTATAAGGGACTCACGAGCGTTTGCAGCGTTATTTTGGGTGTTCCGGAAAACGTCTGTATGATAATCATCGCCGTTGCCGCGGCGGTAATCGTTGTTCTCGGCGGATATGCAGCAACGCTCAAAGCGGATTTTATTCAGGGGTTTGTTATGCTCGCCGGAGTAATTCTTTTGATTTTTTCCGTTCTCCGCTGCAATCAGGTCGGCGGAGTCCGGGAAGGACTTTTTGCAATTTCGGAAAAGACGAAAGAGCTGAACCTCAGCGTTTTTGACCACATCGGCCTTTGGGCAACGGTTCTCATGACATCGTTCGGAACGTGGGGTCTTCCTCAGATGATTCACAAGTATTACGGAATTCGTGACGACAGGGAGGTCAAAAGGGGAACGGTAATTTCAACGGTTTTTGCGTTCGTTGTTGCCGGCGGCGGATATTTCATCGGTTCGCTTTCAAGGCTCTTTTATTCCGATCTTTCCGAACTTCCCGGCGCAGGAAGCGGAAGAACGGATTACCTCATTCCGAATATGTTGAACATTGCCGGCCTTTCGGATATTCTCGTCGGAGTGATTCTTGTTCTTCTCATCGCCGCGTCGGTTTCAACGCTTTCCTCAATCACAATCACTGCGTCAACAACGCTTTCGATGGACTTCATCATTCCGAAGTTTTTCAAAAACAAGGATTCCGCTTGGGCGGCAAAACTCACAAAGTGTATTTGTTTTGCTTTCGTTCTTGTTTCATATTTCATTGCAAACAGCGACACACCGATTCTTGACATGATGTCATATTCTTGGGGGGTTATCTCCGGAGCATTCCTTGCGCCGTATCTTCTTTCGCTTTATTGGAAGAAAATCAACACTGCCGGCGCATGGGCGGGAATGATTACCGGCTTTGTTATTGCACTTCCCCCGATGATTTGCAGACTCTTTTCAATCCCGGCAACGCTCGGCTCTTTCGGAAAGATTATGGACCTCGGTCCCCACTTTGCGTGCATTTCGGCGGTACTTTCGTGCCTTGCATGCGTTGTTGTCAGCCTTTCGGTCAAATCAAAGGAAAACGGCTTTGTAAAGGCGGAAAACATTACGAAAGCTGTCTCAAATGAAACAGTTTAAATGAAATTTCGGTTTTAACTGAACTTTTGGAAAAAAGAACACCGAAAAGGGTAAAAAATTGGCCTCAGAACAGCCGTTTCAAGCATAACAAATTTCAAATTAAGATATAAAAAGCACCGTTTATTATTCTTTTGTGAGAAAATAAACGGTGCTTTCGGTTAGTTCAAAAAATTTTTTTGAAAAAATTTTTCCTGCGGGCGAAAAAGAGCGGCTTTTGTCGTCTTGAATAAAGCGGAAAATTTTGTCCTATATATTACATTATATAGCACGGCCCTTTTCGGGGGTAAAATCATCTTCCCCACCGAGGGTTAATTTTTGCCCGAATTTTGCTCCGAAAGCGTCTGAGAACCCCCTCGGACGGGGCAAAAAACTTGACAAAAATTTTTCAAGTTGCTATAATACCGACTGCTGTCAGCTTTGATTCGGTTCAAAGCGACGGAAAACAGGATGTTGAATGCAATCTTTCTTCGTTTTTTCGTTCAACGCGGAAGAACGGGAGTAATCTATTAGTGAGGTGATTTGATGAAAAAAACTCTTGCTTTGTTTTTTTCAGTTGTAATTATGCTTACTGTTGCAGTCTCCGCATTTTCGGCGCAAGGCGCTTCATCCCAAAGCAATAAGTCTCAGGTTTTTTCTTACCTGACGAAGGAAATCGGTTTCAACACGGCTGCGGCCTGCGGCGTAATGGCAAACATGGAGCATGAATCCGGTTTTGATTCGACCAAAGTTCTTTACGATTCAAACGGTCTTCTCAGCGGAGGACTTTGCATGTGGAACGGCGGACGGTTCAGCAGCCTTCAAAGGTTCTGCAACGAAAACGGTTACAACTATCTCAGCGTTTACGGTCAGCTCAAGTATCTTGAGCATGAACTCAAAAGCAGCTATTACCGCCATATCTACAACTATCTCAAAAGCGTGAGCAACGATCAGAACGGCGCATACAATGCGGCCTACTATTGGTGCTATTATTTTGAAATTCCCGCAAACAGAAGCTATCACGCAAACAAGCGCGGCGGCGCGGCTTCTTCAAAGTATTGGAACGAATATTCTTCATTCACCGCGAAGCCTCAGACGCCGACTCTCAAAAGCTCCGCTTCGGGAAAAACGATTGACATCGGTTCAAACGTTTCCTTTGCATGGACTTCCGGCGGAGAAACGGTAACTCAGTATGTTTTCCTTCTTGCAAAGGAAAACGGCGGAAAATATGACTTTTCAAAGGCAACGAAATATAAAACAACACAGAGAAAAATCTCTGTCAACATCGCCGACGAAGGAAGCTATGCCGCAAAGGTATACGGCGTTAACGGCTTCACCGGCGAAAAGAGCAACGCAAGTTCGGCGGTATATTTCAAAAGCAGATGCCTCAACCATGCGAACAAAATCATCGGCTCAAAGGAACCGACGTTTGTTGTTCCCGGTCTTAATCTTTACGCCTGCAAAAAATGCGGCGCGCAAAGCTTCGGGGTTGCTCCCGTTTTGACGGAAAGCGGTTTTTCAAAGACAAAACCCGCAGGACTGAGAAAGGTGAAGGCAACTTCAAATGCGGTTGCGATTGAATGGGATCATCTGAACGGTGCCGACGGATATTTCATCCGTCTCAGACTTCCGAACGGAAAGTGGAAGGATATCGCAACGGTAAACAGCCAGACACTGAAATACACAATCAAAAAGCTTTCTCCGGGCACGAAATACAGAATCGCCGTCAGAGCGGTTACGAAAAAAGGAACGAAGATAATCAATTCTTCCTATTCCGTAATTGATATCACGACCGAAAAGCTCGCCGCAAATCTGACGAACATCAGCCGAACCGGAAGGGGAAAGGTGAAGCTTGACTGGAAAAAAACGAGCGGAGCGGACGGCTACAGGGTCTATGTTTCACTGAGTCCGAGAAGCGGATATAAGCTCGTCAAAGAACTTCCGTCGACGGCAACGGGTTACACCGTAAGCTCGCTCAAAAGCGGAAAACGCTATTACTTTGTCATCAAGGCCTTTGCAAAAACCGAAAGCGGAAGGTCATATTCAAACGCTTCGGCAATCAAGTATGCCGTTGCGCTGTAAAAACAACAATTTGGGACTGTTCCGAATTTCGGAACAGTCCTTTTTTCAGTATCCCTGGTCGGATACGGTCCAAGGCTTATCGCTATTTTCTCTCGTGAGAATCATTGCCCAGTTTTCGTAAGTACCTTTTGAGGAAGTACCTTGGGACTCATAGATCGTGTAATTGCAGAACAAAACGATAACGTTCTTTTTCCCGAACTTTTCGGTTGCGTGATATCCGTCCCGGAAAGCGTTGCTTTTTTCTTCGTCAAACGAAACGGAAAGAAGGTTTATGTTGTTGTCCCGTTCTTTGAATGTCGCTTTGACGCAGTTCACGGCGGAATTGATTTCGGCTTCGGTGTAATCGCTTTTTTCGCTTTGCTTTATTTCTGCTTTCATTTTGTCGATTCGTCTGTTGCGAAAATATATCAGGCCGCAACTTCCGCCTTCATTTTCAGGAAGACCGTTTCCGAGAATGTTCGGAGAAAAAGCGTCCCAGGCGTTCATTAAAAGCAAAACCGCAACAACGATCAAAAACAAGCGGACGATTATTTTGCTTTCTCTTTTTCCCCAAGTCTTTTTTTCTTCCTGCGGCATTTTTTTTCACTTCCTTTTTCAAAAACTGCGATAATTATAAATCGCCGGGACGAAAAAAGCTTTAAGATTTTCTTACGATTGAATTACAATTTCGGAATTCGCCGTTTGTAGACATTTGCAATTTTTTCCTTTTTGTGCTATAATACCCAAACGAGAACCGGGAGAAAAGAAAAACACCGAAAGGGAGTAAAACACGATGAAAAAATATGACGTAATTATTGTCGGCGCGTCAACAACCGGAAGTTGGTTCGGCTGCGAAATGGCGAAGCGCGGCTTTAAGGTCCTCATGCTTGAAAAGCAGGAGAGGGAAAACGTTTCAAGAAGTTATGACATTTTCCACATGGCGAAGAAAGAAATGGAAAAATTCGGCTACCCGATTCCGAAACTGGGCGATGAGGATTACTCGTTTGAATTTGACGGCGGCTGCTATTATTCCGCTTACGGAAACTATCCGAAACCGAGCCACAACATCGTCATCGGAATGAGAAAACACCGCTATATTCTCCGCCTTAACGACAATGCGGTTGAAGCGGGAGCCGAACTTATTTACGGCGCGTCGTTTTCCGGTTTTGTTTTTGACGCCGAGGGAAAAATCGTCGGAGCAAAATATCAAACGGCCGACGGGGAACATGAAGCTCTTGCGGCGATTGTTGCCGACTGTTCCGGAATTCCGTCCGTTGCAAGAAGGGCGCTTCCCGACGGAATAAACTGCGAAAACTTTGAAATCTCTCCGAGAGATATGTTTTATGTTGTTCTCAGATATGTCCGTTATCCCGAAGGACACGAAAAGGTTATTCACACCGATTCCTATCTTCAGTACAAGGTTTGGTCGGCACCGCAGGACGACGAAAAGGGCGGTCTTCTCGGAGTCGGAGCGAACCTCGGCTTTGATTACGCAGAGGAAATGTTCCGTGAATTCAGAAAAAATGTTCCCTGGTGCAACTATACCGTTCAAAAAATCGAACGCGGAAGAACACCGTACAGACGTCCGCCGTATTCCTTCGTTGCAGACGGCTTCATCGCAATGGGCGACGCCGCTTGCCTGACGAAACCCAACAACGGCGAGGGATGCACTTCATCGCTTTATCAGGCGGAAATTGCGGTTGACGTAATTTCAAACGCACTCAAAGAGGGCGGATACCTCACCGAGGAAAGACTTTGGAGCATCAACAAGCGATATATCGAGGTCCAGGGAAAGAGTTTTGCCGGAACAATGGCGCTTCTCACCGGCGCGGCTTACCTCAACTGCGAAGAAAACGAATACTTCTTCAAAAACGACATAATTTTCAGCAAGAACATCATGTCCGGATTCGGAAAGGGAATTTCAATTTCTCCGGCCGAGGCGGAAAGAACGGTGAGACTTCTTTCAAAGGGAATCGCAACGGGAAAGGTCAGAATCGAACTTGTCAGACGTGTTCTTTCTGCATTCAAAAACAGCACCGAAATCAAGGCACTTTATTCCGAATTTCCGGAAACACCGGAAGGCTTCGACGTTTGGAGAGGAAAGGCGAACGAACTTTGGGAAAAAATCGGTTCGATGGCCGACAACTGTGACGAAGAAATCATTGACCGCATGGAAAGAAGAAAGGCGGGAAAAATCGGAATTTGTGCCTGCGAAAACTGAAAATTTTCCGATGAATTTTTCACAAAACGGAATTTTTTGATAAATTCATAAAAATCAGCTTAAAAGACGTTTTGGACTTTCGCCTTAGAATTTACTTTGATTTCGGGCAAAAAACGATTTTTGAACTGCTTTTGGCGGCAATTTCGCATATGCACGCGGAACGGTTGCCGTGATGATTGCGGTTTTTAAGCTTTTGACGTGAAAACGGTGTTTCAACACCCGTTTTGAAAGGAAGCTCAAAAAGAAACCTTCCCGGAAGAAAAAGGAAAGAAACAAAGAAAAATATTATAACGGAACCGGACCTTTAAGGAAACAAAATCGTTTCCTTAAAGGTCCGGCTTTTTTTGAAATTTTTCATAAAAAAACTGCCGCAAATGCGGCAGCGAAAATCTGAAAACAGAAAACTTTCTGTTCGGCGATGAAGCGAAAAATCACATTTCGTCGATGAGATTGACAACATCACCGACCGTTTTGAGATCCTCGATTGAATCGTCGGGAATACTGATTTCAAACTCGTCTTCAAGCTCCGAGATCAAATCAACAAGGTCAATGCTGTCGGCACCGATCTCTTCCCAGGTCGTGTCATCCGTGATTTTTGTTTCGCTCAGCTCAAACCTTCTGCTGATAATGTCGCTGACTTTTTCGAATGTATCCATAGTATTTACCCCCTTTCGGTAACGATGCGCACGGCATTCTCTTCTCTAAGCCGTCCCTCGCGGCTATATTGAATATTATTCACAAATGAATCGGTTTGTCAATACTTACGACAAAAGTTTTACCGTCTCTTTTTACCCTGGACGTTTTGTTTTCAAAAAATGTTTTTTGTGGATAGATTCTCCTCTGATAAAACCGCCCGTTTTTTCAACAATAAATTCGGGTGAAAAAAATGAAAAGTTTATATAAAAGACGAATAATCGAATACACAATTATTTTCTGCATCGGGAGCATAATGTATTGCCTGATTGAGGTGATTTTCCGTTCTTATACACATTGGACGATGTTTCTTACGGGCGGAGCGGTTTTTTGTGCTCTTTATTTCATCAATCTTTCGCTTAAAACGCGCTCTTTCGTTCTTCGCGGTCTCATCGGTGCGGCGGTAATCACGGCGGCGGAGTTTTTCGTCGGCGTTGTTGCAAATCTTATTTTTCATTTGAACGTTTGGGATTATTCATCGGTTCCAGGAAACATTCTCGGCCAGATTTGCCCGAAGTTCAGCTTTTGCTGGTTCCTTCTTTCAATCGCCGCCGTTTATCTTTCCGTCTTTTTTTATTGGCAATTGAATAAAAAGTTTTCGCTTCACCAAGAATTTGAATAACAAATTCAACTCACCGGTCGGTTTTCCGATCGGGTTTTTGAAAAGCGAGGTACATAGTTATGAAAGTCAATCCCGTAATTCTTGAAGTTTCATGTTTTATTGCTCTTTTTCTTGCGATTGTTACCGGCAGCGGTCTTTCGTCGCTTGAAAAGGAATGCAACGGAATCAAAAACGAAGTTTTTCGCCTTCATGTCATTGCAAATTCCGACTCGGAAAAGGATCAGTCGCTGAAGCTTTCCGTTCGGGACGCAATTTTGGAAAAAAGCGAAAAAGTTTTTTCTTCCTGCAAAACAAAAGCCGAAGCGCAAAAAGCGGCTCAGGAGAACCTTCCGCTATTTTTGGAAACGGCGAAAAAAATAATCGAAAAAAACGGCTTTGATTATTCCGTCGGCGTCTCACTCGGAAAAAGCCGGTTTCCGACGAAGACGTATTCTTCCGTAACTCTTCCGGCCGGAGAATATGACGCTCTTAGGGTCGTTATCGGAAACGGAGAAGGAAAAAACTGGTGGTGCGTAATGTTCCCTCCGCTTTGCCTTCCGGCGGCTTGCGGCGAGGAAAAACTTTCCGACGTTCTTTCCGACGGAGAACTTGAACTCGTGAAAGGAGAGCCGAAATATGAAATCCGTTTTTGGCTCGTTGAAAAGTTTGAAGAATTCAAAGAGAGAATAAAGAGCCGATAATTCACATTCTTTTATACTCACGGCTTCAAATTTTATCGTTTTTTATTGCAACAAATGTCTTTTTGTGCTAACATTTAAGATAAGAAAAGATTTAAGGAGATTGAAAAAAATGAAGAAATTTTTATCCGTTCTCCTTGCCGTAATCATGCTTGTCTGCTGCGTTTTCTGCGTTCCCGCAGGTGCGTATTACGTCAAGGAAAATAATCTTAAAACCGTCTATCCGGAACTTTCCTCACTTTCGGGCGATGACGAGGTCTATCCGACGATTATCCTTCCCGGAATCAACCATTCGCCGTATTATCTTGCCGACGACGACGGAAACGCAGTTACCGATTCAAAGGGCAACACGCTTTCGTCAACGCTCCTTCTTTTGAACAGTGAAACTCTCGTCAAAAACATTTTGAAACTTGTCCCGCGTGCGCTTCTCAGCCTTGTTTTTCAGAAGGATGCAGGAATCACAACCGCCGTTTCGGACCTCGTCAAAGACCTCATGAAGTATATGGAAACAACGCCCGAGGGGAACAACGTTTATAACCTCGTGACGAGAAAATTCAATGTTCCCGTTTCCGAAATGAGTGAGGATGACAAAGGCTTTTTCTATACTATGCTTCCCGTTGAACCGATTGCGGAAGTTTGCGGAGAGGAAAACCTCTTTCTTTATACTTTTGACCTTTTCGGCGATCCGATGGAAAGCGTAAAGGGAATTGATTCCTACATAGACATGGTTCTCGAAAAAACCGGAGCAAAGAAGGTCAACCTTGCCTCGGTCAGTCTTGGCGGAACGATGCTCGCCGCTTATGCCGAAACCGGAAAAAATCTTTCAAAGGTCAGCAAAATCGTCAATATGGTTTCCCTCCTCGGCGGAACGGATATCATGGCCGACTTCATTGACAGAAACTTCAACGTTTCGGACGAATTTTTCAGAAAAGAGTATTTTCCGCTTGTTCTTGAAAGCCTTACCGGTGACAGGGGAATCGGAAATCTTGCGAATATTCTTCTTCACATTCTTCCGAGATCTGTTTTCGAGGGTGTGATTTCCGCCGCATACGGCGCACTTCATGACACAATTATTGTCAACAATCCCGAATTTTGGGCAATGGTTCCGACCGATAAGTACGAAGCTCTTGCGGACAAATGGATCGAAAACGACGTTCTTCGCAAAAAGACAGACGCTTTTCAGACCGCAAAAGAGAATCTTTTTGAAAACCTTTCAAAGATGAGCAAAAACGGAACGGAAATTTACTCAATCTGCGGCTACAATCTTTCATATACCGACGGCGATTACGCTTTCTTCGGAATTGTGAAATCAAGCGAAAACGCAAACTCCGACGGAATCATTCCCGTTTCGTCAACCTCACTCGGCGCAACGGCCGTGAAGGCGAAAACCGAATTTGACGAAAGCTATCTTGCATCTCATTCTTCAAGATATATTTCACCCGACAAATG
>JAUNFH010000011.1:0-622 GCA_030525185.1 Clostridia bacterium | reverse complement strand
AATGCGTTGACGCTTCAACTTGCCTTTTCCCGGAAAGAACGTGGTTCTTCTCCGGCCAGCATCATGAAGTCGGAAGGAACGATGTTGTCATTCGCCTTGCCGCTTCAATCATCAAGGGAGCGGTCAAAAACATTGATTCAACGCCGCTTTTCCCGCAGTTCAACGGAGCACGGAACAGCCGTTCGATGACGAGAGTTCCGAACGGAAAAATTTTCACCGCGATTGACGCAATGAACGGTGAAAACCTTTCGGCCGAACAGAAGGAGATTCTCCGCCCGGCCTATGAAAACGCACTTGAGGTTATCAGAAGCACGCAATGTGACTTTGAAAAAACCAAGAACGCCTCGGATGAACTCAGCAAAGCCTTTTGCGAAGTCGGACTTGAAGAAAAAGGAAAAGAAAAATTCAAGCTTTCGAGCGTTTCTTTCATTGAAAAGCTTGACAATTATCTCTTTGACCGCCTCGGCGGAAACGGTTTCATCGGAAGATAAAACCGAAAAATCAACGAAAAAACAAAACACTGCCGACCCAAAAAAAGACGGATTCGGCAGTGTTTTTTATGTACCTCTTTGGGCGAGTTCTTTAACCGCACGGGTTTCTTTTAAATTTACACCCGACCGCT
>JAUNFH010000126.1 GCA_030525185.1 Clostridia bacterium | reverse complement strand
TCTCACTTTTTAAAAACACCAATCCGCTATTATCTTTAAACCACACTCTGTCATGCTTTTCAGTCAGAGAAAACCGGAAAGATTGTTTTTGCTTTCCTTTTCTCCGCGGATTTCTTGCGGTGGATTTATATGTTCTGCCTTAATTTTATTTTTTCTTTTTTGCCGCATAGATGTATTTTCCTTTGGCTCCCTCACAGGAGTGAGCCAAAGAAAAGTGCGGTTAAACGCGCAGCGTAAAGCCGCGCTCAAAAAAGTTCACGAAAGGAATCAAAGTGATAACAGCCGATTTTTTAGACATTTGTTTTAAAAAATTCCCTCATTATGTTTCAAAAGTATTGCAAATTGCACTGAAGTTGTTTAAAATATCGTTAAGAAAAGATTTCATAAAAAGGAGAATTTTGAAAAAATGAAAAAAATAATTGCAATGGTTCTTTGCTTTCTTCTCGTTTTTCCGTCCGTTTCCGGCTTTGCTTTTGCGGCGGAAGCCTCATGCGGCGGAAAATGCGAAAACAGTCCGACGGTTGTCATTCCCGGCCTTTTTCAAAGCGAAGTTTTTTGCTATGACAAAGACGGAAAAATTATGCTCGACTCAAAAGGGGAAGAAAGAACCGGTCCTTTCTTTATGGATACCTCTGAGGTCGTCAAAGACGCACTGAGCAAAGTCCTTCTTCCGCTTTCAAAAACGCTCCTTCGCCGGGAGGATGAAAAGCATGAATTTGCGAACGCACTCGGCGATGTTCTCGGAAAAGCTCTCATGGAACGGATTAAATCCGATGAAAACGGAAACTTCGTCTATGACATCCGTGCAACAAAATATAACACGGCTTTTTCAAACCTCGGCGAACACGACAAAGAACATATCCTCAAAGCCGTTCCGCTCGAAAGTTATATTGAAAAAGCGGGAGAAGACCACCTTTATTTCTTTTCATATTCGTCGTTCGATAACATTGAGCGCCTTGCAAAGCAGATTTACGAACTGATTGAAACGGCGAAAAAAGAAACCGGCCACAGCAAGGTCAACGTTGTTCCGATCAGCCAGGGCGGTTCTCTTTGGAATGCCGTCATGGAGTATTATCCCCAAGTTGCAAAAAGCGTTGACAGGGTTGTCTATATCGTTCCGGCAATCGACGGCTCGGCGCTTATCGGTGGTATTTTTGAAAAGGGCTTTATTGACGATGACGACGCGCTTTACGGATATATGCTTCCGAAACTCATCGGAGAGGATGATTGGCTCGGCTATCTTGCAAACCTTCTTCTCCGTGTTGTTCCGAAGGACGTTCTCAACGACGTTCTTGACATTGCCGCCGACAAACTCATCAAAGATTACCTTTCAAATTCAACCTGTATGTGGGGTCTTGTCCCTTCCGGTTCGTACCCGGCCGCCCGTGAAAAATATCTCGCAAACAACGAAAAAGCCGTAATCAGAAAGCAGACCGACCGCTATTACAACGCTCAGCTGAACGCAAAAAAGAATATCCTTTCATTCCGTGAACAGGGCGTTGAGGTTTTTGACATTGTCGGCTATAACTATTCGCTTTATCCGATTGTCGATTCATGGAACAAGGTCAACGCAGACGGAATCATTCAGCTCGACTCAACCTCACTCGGCGCAACGAGCGCACCGGTTGATTGCACCCTCGGCGCCGGATACATTCAAAAGGGCAATGACTACGGTACTTGCTCCGACCCGAACCACAATCACCTCGACCACGGAAAAACCGTTGATGCCTCAACCGCCCTTCTTCCGGACCACACTTTTTACTTCAACCGTCACAACCATGAAAACACGGGAAGTTGCGACGTGATTCTCAAACTCGCAATCCGTCTTCTCTGCGACAAGAGCTTTAAAAACGTTTATTCTTATCCGGATGTTTTTCCGCAGTTCAACAATTCGAGAATTTCAAAAGGTCTTATCAATGCAGTTGATGAAATTCGCAATTTCGACGAGAGCAGTATTCCGCCCGAAGACGCAAAGGAACTGAAAGCCGCAATCGCCGAAGTTGACCGCGTTCTTTCCGAAACCGTTGTTGACGAGGACGCTTTCAAAGCGGCGGAAACCCGTTTTTACTCGGCAAGAGAAAAGGCTTTCGGCGCACCGAAAACTCAGTCCGAAGTCAAAAAGGAAAATTTCACTTCTCTTTTAAAAGCTTTTTTCATAAAGATTCTTAAGGCTTTGAATGATTTCATTAACAGGTTTTACGGGGATAAAAGCCGTTAACGGGAGCTAAAAGGGGAAAACACAAAAATGGAAAATACTATAACAATCACCAAAGAAGATATCCTTGAAAGTTTTGAAAAGGAAAAAGCAAAAGTCAAAATTCCGTTGATTATCGGCGCGGTGCTTTTTCTTCTTCTTCTCGCAGACATTGCAGCATTTCCGGTTTTGTTTGACAGCGACAGCATAGCTTTGATGTGTATAGCGGCTCTGTTCCCGCTTTTTGCCATTGCAGGAATAATCGCCTGCATCGTGAGTGACATTAAAACAAAAAAGAGAGCAATGGAAAAGTTTGAAACCGCGGCCGCTTGTGCCGCACTTGACAGGGCATTTTTCAATGTGGAATATCAATCCTACAAGTCCGCGTCGGAAACCATGACCAAAAACATTTCAAAAATTTTTCCGTTTGTTTTCAATCGCTTTCAGGCAAACAAACGTGCCGTTGCGCTCTATGGAAGAACAAGAGTCGAAATCAACTCCGCCTCGTTTTATCTTGTGCGTGTGGTGCCAAGCGGAGAAAGCGGTATGCCAACGGAGGTTTACGACACAATTTTTCAGGGACTTTGGTTCGTTTTTGAGCTTGAAAAAAAGCCGGATTTTGAACTCGGCGTTTCGTCACAAGATGTACTTGACAAACTTATAAAACCCAAAACGCTCAAAACGGGGAACGAAGAATTTGACAAACGTTTTATCGTTTCTTCGCCGGACAGCGAAAAAGCGCTCGCCTTCCTTTCGGGAAAAGTTTCCGACTTCCTTTTGGAAAAGACGAAGGATATCCGCAAAGAGTTTTATCTTTATGTTTCAAAAGACGGCTTCCTTCATATTGCGCTTGAAACGGGCAATCACCTTTTCAAATCGAAAATCAAAAAGTTTGACCTCGATGAAAAAACCAACGAAGCGCTTGAGCAAATCAGATTTTTCACCGACATTGCCGATGAGTTTATAAGATACTTCCAATAATAAAATAAATCAAAATATAACGCTTTTAGGCGGCAGATTTTCTTAATCTGTCGCCTATTCTACTGCGGGTAGAGAGTAGAGAGAGCAAACTCTACGGTAGAATTTTCCGTTGTAGACCGAGAAAACAGCTCTGTAGGGTGACAACGTCCGTTTTTGGGCTTACAATGTTTGCCATAGGCCGGAAGCGAAAGAAGCTTTCCGGAAAATTTTCGGCGAACAAAAATATCGCCAGAACGGAGTGATTCAAATGTATTTTGAAAACGTAAAACTTCCCTCTTACACAAAAGGCGAAGAAATTTTCAATTCCGTCTCTCACGGAATCGGAATAATTTTTGGGCTTTTGAGCTTCGTCACGCTTTTTCTCAAAGCGACGGAAACGGGAACAAAACTCGGCGCAATAATTTTCGGTGTCTCAATGATGATTCTTTATTCCTCATCAACAATCTATCACGCGGTGAAACCGTCATACGCAAAGAAAATCCTTCGCGTCGTTGACCACGCAGTCATTTATCTTTTGATTTCCGGAACGAGTATTCCGATTATGATTGTCGGAATTCTTCCTTACAACAAACCCTTCGCCGTGACAATGATTACATTGAGCGTAATCATCGGAACCGTCGGAACGGTTCTTACATATATTGACCAGGAAAAATTCAAGGTTGTTCAAACCGTTCTTTATATGGTTCTCGGCTGGATGTGTCTTGCGATGATTTATCCGCTTTACAAATACTGCGAAAATTCCGTCAGACTGATTGTTGCGATTATTCTCGGCGGAGCGGTTTATACCGTCGGAACAACCTTCCTTGCTCTCGGAAAAAAGAAAAAATATTTCCACAGCATTTTTCATCTTTTTGTTCTTGCCGGTTCGCTCATTCATTTCATTGGCCTTTACTTCTGGCTTTACTGAAAAAGAACATACCGATTGAAAAAACGCCGCCTAAAGGGTGTCCGAACCCCCTTTGAGCGGTGGTTTTTTGTTTATGTCTTTTTTGAATGTTGACTTTTTTCGCCGCTCGGTTATAATAATAGAAAGCCTTCAAAAAAGGCAAAAGGGGGAACATCATGAATCTTCTTCACATGAAATACGCCGTTGTTGTTGCGGAAACGAACTCAATCAACAAAGCCGCCGAACTTTTATACGTCGGTCAGCCGACCCTCAGCCGTGCAATCAAGGAACTTGAAAGCAGCCTCGGCGTAACTCTTTTTGAACGCAGCGCAAAGGGAATGTTCCTCACTCCGGACGGCGAAACCTTTGTCCGCTATGCAAAAACCGTTCTTGAACAGGTTGACTCAATCGAGGACCTTTTCAAAAAAAGCCGAACGGAAAAAAAGCGTTTTTCAATTTCCGTTCCCCGCGCGAGCTATATCACAGAAGCTTTCGCTTCCTTTTCAAAACTCCTTGAAAAAGGAACTCCGGCCGAACTTTTCTATAAAGAAACGAATTCAATGAGAACGCTGAGAAACGTTCTTCAGGAAAATTACAAACTCGGAATCGTCCGATATGCGGAAAATTACGACAAGTATTACAAAACCATGATGGAAGAAAAAGGTCTTGAATTTGAACTCGTCACAAAATTCCGTTATGTTCTTCTGATGAACGAAGAGAGCGAGCTTTCAAAAAAAGAGGAAATCACTTACGATGACCTCAAAGACAAAATCGAAATTGCTCACGCCGATCCTTACGTTCCTTCAATTCCTTTTGCCCAAATCAAGAAAGAGGAACTTCCGGACAATTCCGACCGAAGAATTTTTGTTTTTGAAAGGGCGAGCCAGTTTGAGCTTCTTTCACAAAATCCTGAAACCTTCATGTGGGTCTCCTCAATTCCGAAAGCGCTTTTGAAGCGGTACGGACTGACTCAGCGGACGGTTGAGGAAAACCGCCGCGTTTACAAAGACGTTTTGATTTATCGGAAGGATTACACCCTCAGCGCACTCGACAATCTTTTCATCGAACAACTCGTCAAAGCGAAGCGTGAGGTTCTCGGCTGAAAAAAGATTAAAACAAAGGAATGATATAAAATGAAATGGTTCGTTGCCTCCGACATCCACGGAAGCGCATATTACTGCGAAAAAATGCTTGAAAAATACAAAGAAGAAAAAGCCGACAGGCTCGTTTTTCTCGGTGATATTCTTTATCACGGGCCGAGAAACGATCTTCCGAAAGACTATGCGCCGAAAAAGGTCATTGCAATGCTTTCTCCGCTCAAGGATGAAATTTTTTCGGTCTGCGGAAATTGCGACTGCGCCGTTGACCAAATGGTTCTTCCCTTTCCCGTTCTTGCCGAGTACTCCGTTCTCGATCTCGGAAAACGGCTCGTCTTTTTGACTCACGGCCATATTTTCAACGAAGAAAAACCTCTTCCGATGAAAAAAGGAGACATTCTCCTTTCCGGCCACACGCACGTTCCGAAGTGTGAGGAAAAAGACGGTCTTGTCTTCATGAACCCGGGTTCGGTTTCGATTCCGAAGGAAAACAGTTTCCACGGCTACATGACGATTGAAGACGGCGTTTTTCTTTGGAAAAATCTTGAAGACGGAAAAACATATATGGAATTCAAAGCATAAAAATCACCTCACGGAAAGAAAAAATCCGTGAGGTTTTTTGATAATTCATGGCGTTTCAAAAAACATCGCGGTGAAGCCTTCGGAAAGTCCGCCACTTCGTTCTTCCGAATGAAAAGAAAAACCGCGGCGAAGAAAACGCCACGGTCTTTTTGTTTAAAAATCAATTATGAACGGGGAGGCTTCGGAATATCCGGAGCGGGCTTTCCGAGGAAAACCTCGTAGAAAATATACTTGAGGAAATCCCAAAATGATTTGCAGAATTTGACAAAGAGTTCAATCATTGTTGTTCCCTTGTCGTTGTCTTCGTCATCGTCCGCAACAACGGTCGTTCCTTCCGAAGCGGTTGTTCCCTCGGCGAAAGCGCCGAACAAAACGCCGAACATTGAAAACGAAAGAGTGAGAACAAGAACATAAGCAACAACTTTTCTGAGTGTTTTGTTCATAAATATCCTCCTTTGAAAAATTAATGATCTTATCGTAATTATAACCGTCAAAAACAGTGAAGTCAAGATTTTTTAATCGTTTTTTCGCTTTTTCATAAAACTTTGTTAAAAATACCGATAAAAATCAAAGCTTATACTTCACATAAACA
>JAUNFH010000010.1:25384-27425 GCA_030525185.1 Clostridia bacterium | reverse complement strand
TTACGGTGCAAAAGGTTAGATTCCATTCCCTTAAAACTTTCAACATTCAAGTAAGCGTAAGTGGAAAAGTCCACGCTTAAAATCCGCACAAGGAACGGAATTACTTTATTGTTTTGAATTCTTGCTTTAAAACAATGGGCACTGACGGTTTTGTACTACAGGCGGATTTTTCTTTTTGTATGATTGTGCAAGGTTATGGGAAACTTAGCTAAAGCCGCATCGGTGGACGATAATCAGATTTTCCCCCGCAAATCAAAATTCGTTCACCAAATGCGGAGTAATACAAAGCGAATTTTTGGGTACTTTTGTTTCAATCGACAAAAGTACCCCCAGCGGAGCGGTCGGGTATAGATTTAAAAAGAAAAACGTGCGGTTAAAGAACCAACCCAAAACAGTACAGAAAAAAGAAAGGCTTTAGCTGATATAAATCACCGACGTTAGGCTAAAACTCTTAAAAACTTTCATCATGGAAAAACGCCCTTCGGAAAAACCGAAGGGCGAAAGTTGTTTGATTAATAAGTGTGTTTTTCAATCACACCTTTTGTAACATCCGGATAGTTCGTGATGATTCCGTCAACACCGCAGCGGATCATTTTTTCAATGTCCCTGACCGAATTGACCGTCCATGTGTTGACAATGAGCCCGGCTTCGTGCGCTTCGTAAACGTATTTTTCGTTGACGAAAACGTTCTGCGGATGGAGAGCGTCAACGCGAAGTTCTTTTGCAACTTCAACCGAACGGCGAAGCATCGGGATCGCGGTCTTTCTGTTCACGCTGTATAAAAAGCCGGTCTTGCAGGTTTCGTCAATCTGTTTTGCTTCAACGAGAAGCTTCGGGTCAAAACTTGAAATGAGAAGTTTTTCAAAAAGTCCGTGTTCTTTGACGAGGCGGATTGTTTCGCTGACGATTGCGGTTTCGTTTTCTTTCGGACTTTTGAGCTCAATGTTAAGAACGGAAATGTCCGACGTTTCAACGAGAGAAAGAAATTCATCCATCGTCGGAATTCTTGTTCCGACAAAGCGCGGGCTGAAATATGAGCCGAAGTCGTAATTTTTAAGCTCCGAAAGAGTCATTTGAGAAATGCTTCCCTTTCCGTCGGAAGTGTTGTCGATTGTGTAATTGTGACAAAGAACAAGCTGTCCGTCCTTTGTGATATGTATATCGGTTTCAAAACCGTCAATGCCGATTTCGAGCGACTTTTTGAACGCAGGGATTGTGTTTTGCGGCGCATAAATATTTGCGCCTCTGTGAGAAATAACATTAATATGAGACATACTTTTAAAGCTCCTCTCAAGAATCAATGTTGACAGTATATCACCGCCGAAACAAAAAATCAAGAAGTTTCGTTCTTCTTCGTCATATTCCGTACCAAAACTTTTTCTGCGTCTTGACAAAAAACAAAATTAGTATAAAATATAACCTGTATGTCAACTCAAAAAAATCGAAAGGATGCTGCTTTTTTAATGGCTAAAATCAAAGAATTTCTTCAAAGTACGTTTCTTTATACCATCTATCTTTTCTTCGTCCGAAACTTCAGAAAGCTCAAAGCGAAGTTAATCAAAGCAACGAATCCGCTTTATAAGTTTTATGTTTTCAAAATTTTGTATCCCGGTGTTTACAGAAGGGCGGCAAGAAAACCCGTTGACGAAAAGAAAGTTGTCTTCATCGAGCTGAGACTTCCGAATCTCACGAACAGCTTTAAGCTTATGTATGACACTCTTTATACAAATTATGATTATGACCTTTATTGCCATTTCCTCAGAAATACTTATGTTCCGAGGAAGCAATACAGAAAGAACTGCGTAAAAATGCTTCGTGACATCGCAACGGCGAAATACGTCTTTTTTGATGAGGCAACGAATGTTACTTCTCACGTCAAATTCCGCCCGGAAACCGTAATCACTCAGCTTTGGCACGGTTGCGGCGCATTCAAAAAATTCGGCTACAGCACCGCCGACGCAATTTTCGGCGCGTCGAGAAAGGAAATGGACAAGTATCCGTTCAACCGAGGTTATACGAACGTAACCGTCAGCAGCCCGGA
>JAUNFH010000010.1:0-25374 GCA_030525185.1 Clostridia bacterium | reverse complement strand
CGTTGTCAAAGCGCTCGGAAGCAGCCGAACAGACATTTTTTATGACAAGGACTTCATTGCAAAGGCTTATGAAAATCTTTATGAGCTTATGCCTCAGGCGAAGGGAAAGAAGGTAATTCTTTACGCTCCGACGTTCAGAGGAAGGGTTGCAAAGGCGAAAACTCCGAACATTCTCAGCCCCGAATTCATGAAATATGTTCTCGGCGACGAATATGTTCTTCTCATCAAGCACCATCCGCTTGTCAGAAAGCGCCCTGTAATACAGGATGTTTGCGCCGATTTTGCCCGCGACGTGACGGATGAAATGACGATTGAAGACCTTCTCTGCGTCAGCGATATCTGCATTTCCGACTATTCGTCGCTTGTTTTTGAATATTCACTCTTTGAAAGACCGATGATTTTCCTCGCTCATGACCTTGAAAAGTTTTTTGACTGGAGAGGTTTTTATTATGATTACTTTGAACTTGCTCCGGGACCGGTTGTGAAGAACACGACCGAAATAATCGAGTATATTCAGAACATTGACAAACTCTTTGACAAGGAAAGAGTTCATGCGTTCAGAGAAAAGTTCATGTCCGCTTGTGACGGCCATGCAACCGAAAGAATCATGAGCGTGATGTTCGGTGACGACCTTGAAAAGCATAAGCGTGAAGAACCGCTTGAAAAAAAGCCGTATCACCTCATTCCTCATTCCGAAGATTACGTTGAACCCGAAGAAGAGGAAGAAAACGAGGACGCCGAAGCCGAAAACGCCGAAACCGAAGAGGAAACAAAAGAAGAAAACAAGGAAACCGAAGAATAAAAATGCGGTCTGCCGAAGCTTAATGCAAAGGCAGACCGTTATTTTTATGTTCTTTTTTTCTGCTCCTTTTTTGAAAGAAAAATTCCGAGCAAAAGAAGAAGGGGAAAAATGCTTGCTGCGAGGATTCCGATTTTGAGATTACCTTTGACCGAGTCCGAAACAAACCCCGCAAGCGTCGGTCCGGAACAGCATCCGATGTCACCCGCAAGGGCAAGCAAAGCAAAAAGGGCGGTTCCGCCGCCTTTGATTTCAAGCGCCGCTTTGCTGAAGGTTCCCGGCCAAAGGATTCCGACCGAAAAGCCGCAAACCGCGCAACCGATGAGGCTGATTATCGGCGAAGGAACAAAGGCAATGCAAAGATAAGAACAAAGGCAAAGAACGCAGCTGAGACTCATGAATCGGTCAAGATTCATCTTTTCTCCGAACTTTCCGAAAATCAGCCGTGAGGTTCCCATCAGCGCCGCGAAGGCCATCGGCCCCATGAGATCGCCGACGGTTTTGCTCACTCCGAGTCCCTGCTCGGCAAAAGTTGAAGCCCATTGGCTGACGGCTTGTTCGCTCGCTCCCGAGCAGACCATCATGAGAAGAAGGACCCAAAAGATTTTCTTTGAAAAAAGTTCTTTCATCGAAAGGCTTTTTTCGCCTTCGGTTTTAAGCGGATATATCGGGACTTTTGAAAACAAAAGGGCATTGAGAATCGGAATAAGCGCCCAGAAAAGCGCAAGAAGTTTCCAATTTTCAATTCCGAAAACCGCAAAAAACGCAGTCGAAAGAAGAACAACTCCCATGTGACCCCAACAGTAAAACGAATGAAGAAGGCTCATCGCTTTTTCCTTGTTGTCCGTCGGGCAGGCTTCGATAATCGGACTTATCAAAACTTCGAGAAGTCCGCCGCCGATTGCATAAATAACAACCGAGACGAGTATTCCGAAAAAGTGGTTTTCAAATGCGTCCGGAAGAACTGTGAGAAGGATGAAACCGACCGCCGAAAAAACGTGGGCAAGCACCGCGGACGCACGGTAACCGATTTTGTCAACGAAAAACGCAGAAAGAATGTCAACAAGAAGCTGAATCACAAAGTTAATTGTGATGAGCAACGTGATTTGCGAAAGAGGAATTTCGTAGCTTTTTTGAAAAGTTACGAAAAGCAGGGGAACAAAGTTGTTGACAATCGCCTGAACAATGTATCCGATGAAGCAGGCGTAGGTTGTGAATTTATAGTTATTTTTCATTTTCATCATTTCTTAACCGCATTTCTGAAATATACAAACTCTCCGCCGGGCGAATAGATGACTCCGGAAACGCCCTTTGCCTGTGCAAAATAGCCGTTTCTTTTTTCAATCGGAACGATGACGGCGTTGTCTGCAAGATAACGCTCCGCCGCTTTGAGTGCCGAAAGGAATTCACGTTCGTCCGAAGCGTTCTGCGCAGCCGTCAGAAGTGTTTCGTAACGGTTTGATGAAAAGCCGAAAACGTTGTTTGCGCTGTTCTTTGAAAAACGAAGAAGCACACTTTGCGCCGTGTCGCCGTCGAGAAGAAGCTCGGAAAACGCAAGCTGAAAATCTCCGCTTTCAACCCTTGAAAGAAGCGTCTGAGAATCAACAACCTCAACCGTAATGCTGCTTTTGACGTTCAAAACGGATTGCCAGTTCTGCATAACCTTTCTGACATTCAGCTCGTTTTCTTCGTCGCAGAGAACGGAAAGGGAGAAGCTTTCTCTTTCGAGCGCTTCCTGTGCTTTTTGAAGATACTTGCCGGCAATTTTTGAACCGCTGTCCGTGAAAGCAACAATTCCCGCTCTTTTTCTGTATGACGCTCCGGAAAACGTTGACGAGGGCGGAACAATTCCGCTTGCTTCCTCACCGCCGTCTTCAAGGAAATATTTTTTTTCGAGCGAAGCGGCGAGTGCCGCACGGAGATATGCGTTCTTAAGATAGTCGTTTGAGCAGTTGAAAAGAAGGGCAAAGCATGAGTTTTCAATCGGTCTGACCGTAATGTTCTTTTGAGCGGAAAGCTCGTCGGCCTGGCTTTCGTCAACGGGAGCAACCTCATAAATTCCGTCTTTGACCTTTTCGCCCCTTGTTCCTTTTTCATTGTTGAAAGAAAAGTAAACCGAAGAGGGGAGAACGCTGTCGGCGGAATGGTAGGTGTCACTTTTTCTTGCGGTGATTGCCGTGTTGTCGGCCCAGTTTGAGATGAAGAACGGACCGTTTGAAATGATGTTTGAAACTGAAAGGCAATATCTACCCTTCGTCATTTCAAAAAATGTTTCGTTGCAGGGAACGAATGCCGGTCTTGTGAGCGAAAAAATGAATTCGCCGTCCGCTCTTTCAAGTTCAATCACAAGCGTGAAATCACCTTCGGCACGAACGCCGAGACTTTCTTTTGAAAGCTTCCCTTCGTGGATTCTCTTTGCGTTTTTGACGCTTGAAATGTAAGCAAAAGCCGGAGAGCCGGTTTCGCTGTCGGCAACGCGTCGGAAAGCGAAAACATAGTCCGCGGCGGTTACCCGATCGTCGAATTTTTCAAATTCGCCTTCTGCGAAAAGAGCTTTTGCGGAACTTGAAACTTTCCATTTTGCGTTCTCTCGCAGTGAAAAGGTGTATGTTGTTCCGTCGGGAGAAACGCTGTAACTTTCGCATCCGGCCGGAATGATTTTTCCGCTTTCGTCGTAGGTCACAAGTCCTTCAAAGCAGTTTTGAATAATATTTGCGGCTCCTTTTTCCGAAACGATTTGAGGGTCGAGATATTGCGGTTCGCTGTCAATCGGAAAAACCATCTGCTCGCCCGAGCCGTCTTTTGAGCAGGCGGTGAAAAAGCAGAAAATTATTGATATTGAGAAAAATATCGAAAGAAATTTTTTCATTTTTCGCTCAGTCCTTTTGTCTTATTTTTCTGATAGGCAATCAAGAAGCAACTTTCGGATGGTATAATATTCACCGAAAACAATTTTCGGAGGTCGTAAAAATGGAATTAATGCTTCTCACTGCACTTGTTGCGGTTCTTCTAATTATAAACGTTATCATCTTAATTTTAGTCCTTAAAAAGAACAATAAAAAAGAATATTCCGATTTGCTTTCGGCTCAGGAGAAAAACGGAGAAAAAATTGCCGCTTCTCTTCGCGGCGTGTCGTCCGCAATCGGCGATGAGTTCAGCCGCAGCAGAATGGAAAACGCTCAGTATCAGGCCGCCCAAAGGCAGGACGTGAGCAATTCCCTTTCCGCAATGAGCGAAAAGCTTGAAAAAATGACGAAGGAAAATTACGAAATCAACGCAAAGATGACTGCGGCGATTGCCCAAAGTCTTACCCAAATCAGAACCGAAAACAGCGAAAAACTTGAGCAGATTCGCCTCACCGTTGACGAAAAGCTCAACGAAACGCTCACAAAGCGGCTCGATTCCTCTTTCAAAACGGTCAGCGAACAGCTTGAAAACGTTTATAAATCGCTCGGAGAGATGAAAGTTCTCTCTTCAGGTGTAACCGAAAACGTAACTTCGCTCAACCGTATTCTCACAAACGTCAAAGCGAGGGGAACTTGGGCGGAGGTTCAGCTTGAAGGTCTTCTTGAACAGACGATTCCGACGATGTTCGTCAAGAACTATTCTCCGAATTCAACGAGGGAAGTTGTTGAATTTGCCGTGAAGATTCCGTCCGGCGACGACAAAAGCTCTTTCACTTATCTTCCGATTGACTCAAAGTTTCCGGTTGAGGATTACATCAGACTTTGCTCAGCCGCAGACAGCGGAGATTCGGCCGGAGTTGAAGTGGCGAGAAAAGCGCTTGAAGCGAGGGTCATCGCTCAGGCGAAGGACGTCAAAAAATATATCAACGAGCCTGCAACAACGCCTTTTGCGATTATGTATCTTGCAACGGAGGGCCTTTACGGCGAAATCATCGGCTCGAAAAACGGAATTGCGGAACGTTGTCAGAATGAGTTTCACGTAATGATTGCCGGACCTTCAACGATAACCGCGCTTCTCAATTCGCTTTCCGTCGGCTTCAGAGCGATGGCAATCAATGAAAAGGCGAAGGAAATCAGAAAACTTCTTGCGGCGGCAAAAACCCAGTATGAAAAATTCGGCATTGTTCTTGAAAAGGCAAGAAAGAAAATTGACGAAGCCGGAAAAACGCTTGACGACGCTCAGACGAGAAACGAACAAATTCAGAAAAAGCTCCGCTCCGTTGAAGAAATCGAACAGGACGAAGCCCAAAAGCTTCTTGAAATCGAATAAGAAATATTTTAATAAAAGGACTGCGGTGAATAAACCGCAGTCCCTGATTTTTTTCAGCTGTTTTCCGAAGCGATTTTGAACGCAAGTTTTTTAAGTTCTTCAACCGAAGAAAGCGAACCGACTTCTTTTCGGTACGCCGCCGCTTTGCGGATTCCTTTGATGTACCATGCGGCGTGTTTTCTCGCTTCGCGGATTCCGACTTTTTCGCCTTTGTATTCGCAGATTCGTTCAATATGTTTGACCATGACTCTCATCTGTTCGCTGACGGGCGGTTCCGGCATGATTACTTCGTGCTTTAAATATGCGCTGATCTGGCTGAACACCCACGGTCTTCCGAGCGCACCGCGTCCGACGAGAATATAATCGCAGTTCGTTTCCTCAATCATTTTTGCGGCGGAAGGTCCGTCCGTTACGTCGCCGTTTGCAATGACCGGAATCGAAACGCTTTTTTTGACGAGGGCAATCGTTTTTGTGTCAACGGGCGGTGCATACATTTGCTCTTTTGTTCTTCCGTGAACGGTGATTGCGGCGGCTCCTGCGTTTTCCGCACGTTTGGCCATTTCAACCGCGTTGATGTGTTCGCCGTCCCAACCGATTCTGATCTTTACCGTGACGGGAATGTCAACCGAGTCGACAACCGCCCTGATGATTTTTTCGGCAAGAACGGGGTTTTTCAAAAGTGCGCTTCCGCCGCCGTTTCCGGCGATTTTAGGTGCCGGACAACCCATGTTGATGTCAATGACGTCAGGCGAAAAAGCAAGGCATTCTTTTGCCGATTGCGCCATGATTTCCGGGTCACTGCCGAAAATCTGCGCCGCAGCGGGGCGTTCTTTTTCAGAAAGAACAAGAAGCTTTTTGCTCTTTCTGTCGCACATTGTGAGTCCCTTTGAACTGACCATTTCGCTGACAACATAGCTTGCGCCGTATTCACGGCAAAGTACGCGGAACGCCATGTCCGCAACGCCTGCCATCGGGGCAAGTCCGGCCGTGCGCGAGTCGATTTCAATATTTCCAATCTTCATTTTATGTTAACCTTTCGTGACTGCAAAATAATAACCGATATATTTTAGCACAATATTGAAATTTTTGCACCCATTTTTTGAAATTTGTGATATACTACTTGTGTTAATATTTTCGACTGAAAAATCCGGAGGAAAAATTATGAAACTTCTTGTGGTTGACGGAAACAGCATTGTTAACCGTGCCTTTTATGCAATAAAGCTTCTTTCAACGAAAAACGGCCAGTTCACAAACGCAATCTACGGTTTTATGAACATTCTCATGCGCCTTGAAGAAGAATGCGAGCCCGACTGTGTTGCAATTGCGTTCGACCTCAAAGCGCCGACTTTCCGCCATAAAATGTATGACGCATATAAGGCCGGAAGGAAAGGTATGCCGCCCGAACTTGCGAGCCAGATGCCGCTTCTCAAAAAGCTGCTTGCTTCTCTCGGCTATACGCTCGTTGAAAAGGAAGGTTTTGAAGCGGACGATATTCTCGGAACTCTTTCCGCCCACGTCAAAGGCGACGACCGCTGTTTTGTCGCAACGGGTGACAGAGACTCGCTTCAGCTCGTTTCGGACAACACGGTTGTTATGCTCGCTTCAACAAAAATGGGAAAGCCGCAAACCGTTGTTTATGACAAAGAAAAACTCATGGAAGAATACGGCGTTGCGCCGGAAGGTATGATTGAAATCAAGGCTCTCATGGGCGACTCGTCCGACAATATTCCCGGTGTTCCCGGAATCGGACAGAAAACCGCCGGCGACCTCATAAAACGCTTCGGTTCAATCGATAAAATCTATGCCGAACTCGACACGCTCGACATCAAAAAAGGCGTTCACGATAAACTTGAAGCCGGAAAAGACAGCGCATACCTTTCAAAAACGCTCGGAACAATCTGCCTTGACGCGCCGATTGAAACCGAGATGAGTTTTTACGCAAAAAAAGCTCCGGACTCAAAGGATGCAATCAGCCTTCTCGTTTCGCTCGAAATGTTTTCGATGATTGAAAAGCTCGGCCTGACCCGTGACGGAATTTCAATCGTACCCGAAGAAGAAAAAAAGGAAAAAAAGACGTTCGTTTTCAAAGAGGAACGTGACCTTTGCGGCCTTTTGGGCGAATTCAAAAATTCGGGCGAAGCCTGTTTCGTCACCGAGTTTGAAGGAAAAAATCCGGCGGCTTATTATTTTTGCGTCGGAAACGAAATCCGCTTTGTTCAGTCGAACTGCTTTGACTTTGACTCGTTTTCAAAAAGCTTTTTTGAGGGTGAGTGGAAAAAAATCACCTGCGACAGCAAGGAGCTTTTCCGTTTCGCCGAAAAAAGCGAAGCAAAGTTCAATAACCTTTCGATGGACACGACGCTCGCCGGATACATTCTTAATCCTTCGGCGAACAGCTATGATCCGCTTCGCCTTGCGGACACTCTCGGTGTTGAAATTCCCGACATCGACTGTCCGGAAAGCGCAAAAAAATTTGCCCAAAGTGCGGCTGTGATAAAAGCCGTCAGCGAAAAATGTTCGGCTGAAATCAAAGAAAACGGCCAGGAAAAGCTCCTTTATGAAATTGAACAGCCGCTTGCAAAAGTTCTTGCTTCAATGGAAAACACCGGTTTTCTTGTTGACAAAGACGAAATTGCACGCTACGGAAACGAGCTTCAAACGCAGATTGACGAAATCAGCGAAAAGATTTTTTCCGCCGTTGGCTTTGAGTTTAACCTCAATTCTCCGAAACAGCTCGGCGAAGCCCTTTTTGAAAAAATGGGCATTCCGGCAAAGAAAAAAACAAAAAGCGGCTATTCGACAAGCGCGGAAGTTCTTGAGTCGCTTTCTTACGATTACCCGGTCGTTGCGGACATTCTCAGATACCGCACTCTCGCAAAGCTGAAATCGACATATTGCGACGGACTTTTCAAGCAGATTGAACCGGACGGAAGAATCCGTTCAACGCTCAATCAAACCGAAACGAGGACGGGCAGAATTTCTTCCCTTGAGCCGAACCTTCAAAACATTCCCGTAAGATATAAAGAAGGAAGGGAGATTCGCCGTTTCTTCACCGCCGGAGAAGGAAGAGTTCTTGTCGACGCGGACTATTCTCAAATCGAACTTCGTGTTCTTGCGGAAATCGCAAACGACGAAGCGATGCTCACCGCTTTCAAAAACGACGACGATATTCACGCAATAACAGCGTCCCAGGTTTTCAATATGCCGCTTCATATGGTTACTCCTCTCATGAGAAGCCGTGCAAAGGCCGTAAACTTCGGAATCGTTTACGGAATCGGCGCGTTCTCGCTCGCAAAGGATATCGGCGTAACAAGAAAAGAAGCCGACGCATATATCAAAGGTTATCTTCACCATTACAGCGGAATTGACCGCTATATGAAAGACGTTGTCACAAAAGCGAGGGAAGACGGCTTTGCTCAAACGCTCTTTAACCGCCGCCGCTACCTTCCGGAACTGACCGCCGCAAACAAAATGCTTCAGGCATTCGGCGAAAGAGTAGCTCGCAACATGCCTGTTCAGGGAACTGCCGCGGACATCATAAAAATCGCAATGGTGAAAGTCAACGACCGCCTTTCAAAGGAAGCAAAAAGCGCAAAGCTCATTATGCAGGTTCACGACGAACTGATCGTTGAATGCGATGAGGGCGAAAAGGAAAAAGTTTCCGCTCTTTTGAAAGAGGAGATGGAAAACGCCTGCAAAATGCGCGTAAAGCTTCTTGCCGACGTCCACACCGGAAAAACCTGGTACGACGCAAAGGGATAAAAAGAAGTTGAAGTTTTTTTCAAAAAGCCCTTGACAAATCAAAATCACGGTGGTAGAATACTTGACATAAAGCGACAAGGAAGCCGCAGACAAGAATAATTGTCTGTGGTTTTTGCTTTTTTTATTGAAGTAAAAATCAGCGACAAGGACGTCGTGCAGAAATGCTCTGCAGGTGTCTTTGTCGCTTTTTTATTATCGGAAAGGAAGTTTTATCATGAAAAGCGTAACAGAAATTTTCGGTTCAATGGTGTTTGACGACGCCGCAATGGAAGCAAGATTACCGAAAGAAACTTACAAAATCCTTCAGAAAACAATCAAAGACGGAAAACATCTTGAAATCAGCGTTGCGAACGTTGTTGCCAATGCAATGAAAGATTGGGCAATCGAAAAAGGCGCAACTCATTATACACATTGGTTCCAGCCGATGACCGGCGTAACCGCCGAAAAGCATGACAGCTTCATCTCTCCGAAAAACGGAAAGGTAATCATGGAATTCTCCGGAAAAGAGCTCATCAAAGGCGAACCGGACGCTTCTTCATTCCCTTCGGGCGGACTTCGCGCAACGTTTGAAGCAAGAGGTTATACCGCTTGGGACGCAACTTCTTATGCATTCATCAAAGACGGCGTTCTTTGCATTCCGACCGTTTTCTGCTCTTACGGCGGCGAAGCTCTTGACCAGAAAACCGCGCTCCTTCGTTCAATGGAAGCAATCAACCGCCAGGCTCTTCGTGTTCTTAAACTTTTCGGAAACGAGGACGTAAAATCGGTTAAAACGACCGTAGGTCCCGAACAGGAGTATTTTCTCATTGACGAAAAAGCTTATAACAAACGCAAGGATCTCATTTATACCGGCCGCACCCTTTTCGGCGCACGCGCACCGAAGGGACAGGAGCTTGACGACCATTACTTCGGCGCAATCAAACCCCGTGTTGCCGAATACATGAAAGAACTCAACGAAGAACTTTGGAAGGTCGGTGTTCTTGCAAAAACCGAGCATAACGAAGTTGCTCCGGCACAGCACGAAATGGCCCCGATTTTCACAACAACGAACATTGCCGCCGACCACAACCAGCTCACAATGGAAATCATGCAGAAGGTTGCAAAAAGACACGGAATGGTTTGCCTTCTTCATGAAAAGCCGTTTGCCGGCGTCAACGGAAGCGGAAAGCACAACAACTGGTCAATTTCGACCGATACCGGCGTAAACCTTCTTGAACCGGGCGAAACACCGTACGAAAACGCTCAGTTCCTTCTTTTCCTTTGCGCGGTAATCAAGGCTGTTGACGAATATCAGGAGCTTTTGAGAATTTCCGTCGCTTCTGCCGGAAACGACCACAGACTCGGTGCAAACGAAGCGCCTCCGGCAATTGTTTCAATGTTCCTCGGCTCGGATCTTTCGGAAATCCTTGACGCAATCGAAAACGACGAACATTTTGACCCGAAGCAGAAGGAACTCATGAGAATCGGCGTTCACACTCTGCCGAAGTTCCCGAAGGACACGACGGACAGAAACAGAACAAGCCCCTTTGCTTTCACCGGAAACAAGTTTGAATTCCGTATGCTCGGCTCGGCTTCTTCAATTTCCTGCGCAAACACCGTTCTCAATACTTCGGTTGCCGAAGAACTCAAGCAGTTCGCAGACGAACTCGAAGGTTCAAAGGACTTTGAAGCGGACCTTCACGATCTCATCAAGAGAACGATCAAAGAACATAAGAGAATCATCTTCAACGGAGACGGCTATGACGATTCGTGGATTGCCGAAGCCGAAAAGAGGGGCCTTAAAAACCTCAAAACAACTCCGGACGCACTCGCTCATATGCTTGACGTCAAGAACGTAAAGCTCTTCACCGATCATAAGGTTCTCACCGTTCCGGAAATTACCGCGCGTCATGAAGTTCGCCTTGAAAATTATTGCAAGGTCATCAACATTGAAGCTCTCACAATGCTCGACATGGTAAGAAAGGACATCCTTCCCGCAATGAGCGATTTCTCGTGTGAACTTGCCGACGGCGCCGCAAAGAAAGCGGCCTTCATGCCCGAAGCCGACTGCACCTATGAAAAGGAAACGGTTAAGAGCGTTTCCGCCCTCATCGGCGCTGCGTTCAGAGCGGTCAGAAAGCTTGAGGAAGACCTTCTTTCCTCAAAATCAATCGAAGACTTCACGGAACTTGCCGATTTCTATAAAACAAAGATTCTTGACGATATGCGCGTTCTCAGAATCTCCGTTGATGAAATTGAAACAATCGCACCGAAGGAGAAATGGCCGTATCCTTCATACGGCGAACTTCTTTTCTCCGTCAGATAAGGAAGGGGTAACTCTCTTTTATGTGTTCAATAATGGGATATTGCGGCGAAAGCCTGCCGCTTGAAGAATTTCAAAAAGGCTTTGAAAAAACAATTTCAAGAGGCCCGGACATGTCCCGTGTGATAAACACGGGAAAGGGCTTTCTCGGCTTTCACCGTCTTGCAATCATGGGCATTGACGAAAGCGGAATGCAGCCGTTTGAAAGAAACGGAAGTTTTGTCGTTTGCAACGGCGAACTTTACGGTTTCAGAAAGCTCAAAAAGGAGCTTCGGGAAAAGGGTTACAGCTTCACAAGCGATTCCGATTGCGAACTTCTTCTTCCGCTTTACGAAGAATACGGAACGGAGATGTTCAAAAAGCTCGACGCCGAGTTTGCTTTGATTATTTATGACGGAAAAACGCATGAATATATTGCCGCCCGTGACCCAATCGGAATCAGACCGCTTTTTTACGGCCTTGACAAAGAAGGAAAAATGCTTTTTGCGAGCGAGGCGAAGAACCTTGTCGGCCTCACGGAAGAAATCATGCCTTTCCCTCCGGGACATTACTATAAGGACGGAAAGTTCACTTGCTATTGCGACATCAGCGTTCCGGAAAAAGTTATTAAAGACGACGTTGAAACCGCTTGCAAAAAGATTCACGACAAGCTTGTTGCCGGAATCGAAAAACGCCTTGATTCGGACGTTCCCGTCGGCTATCTTCTTTCCGGCGGACTTGATTCATCGCTTGTTTGCAGCGTTGCCGCAAAGCTTTCAAAAGAAAAAATCAAGACTTTTGCAATCGGAATGAGTACCGACGCAATCGACCTCAAATATGCAAAAGAAGTTGCCGATTACATCGGAGCGGATCACACCGAAGTAATCATTACCGAAAAGGATGTTCTTGACGCGCTTGAAAAAGTTGTTGCTCTTCTCGGAACATATGACATCACAACCATCCGCGCTTCGATCGGAATGTATCTCGTTTGCAAGTACATCCACGAAAACACCGACATGAGGGTTATTCTCACCGGTGAGGTTTCCGACGAACTTTTCGGCTATAAATACACCGACTTTGCCCCCTCGGCGGAAGAGTTCCAAAAGGAAGCGCAAAAGCGTGTTCATGAGCTTTATATGTATGACGTTCTTCGTGCGGACCGTTGCATTTCGGTGAACTCGCTTGAAGCGAGAGTTCCGTTCGGTGACCTTGATTTTGTAAAGTATATCATGGCGCTTGACCCCGAAATCAAGATGAACAAGTATAACAAAGGAAAGTATCTTCTCCGCCACGCTTTTGAAGGCGATTATCTTCCTTATGACATTCTCATGCGTGAAAAGGCGGCGTTTTCTGACGCGGTAGGTCATTCGATGGTTGACGACCTCAAAGCTCTTGCCGAAAGAACATACTCGGACGAAGAATTTGAGGAAAAGAAAAAGAAGTATACCTTTGCCGCTCCGTTCACAAAGGAATCGCTCCTTTACCGCGAACTTTTTGAAAAATATTATCCGGGACAGGCGCAGATGGTTGCCGATTTCTGGATGCCGAACAAGAACTGGGAAGGATGCAACGTCAATGACCCGTCCGCCCGCGTTCTTTCAAACTACGGCGACAGCGGAAAATAAGCATACCCTCGGCGAAAGCCGTTCGTATAACAAGACCGACTGAGTTTACACAGCGCTCAGTCGGTCTTTAGTTTTGCTTTTTATCATTTTCCTCTTTTTTGCATATGATATTAACGCAAGCAGCAGCGAAAGGGGAAGAGCAATGAAAAACTATCTTGTTTATCCGACGAAAGTTATGAGAATAACTCAAACGTATCTCGGTTCAACTTCGCATTATCCGCACACGACCGGAACACCGAAGGATTACCCGATTGACGAAGCGTGCAGCGACGGCGGCCGGGAATGGTTTTACTGCCCGTGTGACGAGATGAAGCTTTTGCGGATTTACGGCGTCGGAAACGGCGGAACGAACACAATCTGGCTTCAGTCAACTCAAAAGGTTTTCTTCGCCGATTCAACGACCGATTATTTCACGATTCAAATTACTCATCCCGACGATTCCGACTTGAAGCGGCTTTCAGTCGGTCAAAAATTCAAACGCGGCGAAAAAGTTTGCCGTGAAGGAACCGACGGAGCAACGGGAAACCATCTTCACATGAGCGGCGGAAAGGGAACAATCACCGGAAACGGTTGGGTACTCAACTCAAAAAGCAAGTGGGTACTTTCAACGACGAACGGTGCGTTCAAGCCGGAAGAGCTCTTTTATCTTGATCGCTCTTTCACAAAGGTTATCGACTCGAAAGGACTCGTTTTCAAATCTCTTCCGAAAGCCGAAATCCCGGAAAAGAAACCGGCGGAAACCAAAAAAACTTATACCGCCGGAAATTATAAAGTCACGAAGGCGAGCGTTTTGAACGTCCGAAAAGGCCCGGGAACAAATTATCCTTATCTCAAATTCGACGAACTGACAAAAGACGCGCAAAGCCAGGTACGTTCCCTCCTCGGCGGAGAAGTCAACGGCTACGTCAACGGAACGGTTTTCACCGTGAGCGAAGTCAAAAACGGTTGGGGAAAAACCCCGAGCGGTTGGGTGAGTTTGGAATACTGCGAAAAAATATGAGTCAATCGGAAGCTATTAAAAATTCTCTCGGTGTCTTTGAAAACTCGCTCTTAAAACATTTGATGAAATAGCTGTCTGAACAAAAGCCGAGATAGTAAGCAGTGTCTGAAATGCTTCTTCCCGAAAGGAGCATTTCTTTTGCCGCTTCAAGCTTTTTGTGTCGAATATATCTTGAAGGGATAATACCGACTTCACTCTTGAAAATTTTTGAAAAATGATCCGGGCTCAATCTGCAATATGAAGAAAGCTCACGAACGGAGAGCTTTTCGTGAAGGTGAGTGCTGATATAATGAAGACATCTTTTAATTGTTACCGAATACGGTTTTTCTTTGTGATTTTCGCAGACCATAACCGAAATTTTTACATACTCGTTTAAAATTGTTGAGAAAATTTCGCTCTCACTGTTCATTTTGTCGATTTTCATAATTGTTTTGTCTGCATATGTATACGCAATGTTCTCGTCAAGACTTCCTTCAATTGCGGCTCTTGTTGCAAGAGTAATGCAGCACACCGCCCAATATTTCATGTGCGTCAATGAGTTGTCGGAAAGTTTTCCGGCAACGATTTTTTGTGTTTTTAAAATTCCCCCGGCTTTTTTTGCGTTTTCGACGTCACCGTTTTTTATGATTGAATAAAGTCGCTTTTCCGTTTCGTACGAAGTTCGGAGAAGCCCGTTCTCTCGGTATTCAAAAAGACTCTCGCTTTCAAGAACATCTATATATTTTTTTGATTCAAAATTCATCGTCTCACCTCAATTTAATGATAGCATATTATTTTCTTCCTTACAACTGATTTATTTTATAATTGTCTGAATTGTTGTATATTTTGTCTCCTTAAATTGATAGAATCGTTTTGCGAGGTGAAAATATGATCAGTAAAACAAAAATTGAAATTTCAAACGAAAAAATCGTTGAAATTTTTGAAAATGCCGGAATCAACGGTGCGGAAAAAATCGAACCGCTCGGCGAAGGAGAATATAATGCCGTTTTTTCCGTGACCGTCGGCGAAAAAGAATATGCTCTTAAAATTGCTCCGCTTCCGAATCAGCCGGTTCTCACCTATGAAAAGGACATTATGCGTTCGGAAATTTTTTGGTACAAAACAATGAAAGAAAAGACCGATATTTCAATTCCAAAAATATATTACAAGGACTTTTCAAGAACAATCATTCCTTGTGACTATTTCATAATGGAAAAAATTGACGGAAAAACGCTTGACAAGGCAACACTGAGCGAGGAAGAAAAGAAATTTGTAAAGCAGGAGCTTCCTGTGATGCTTTCAAAGTTGCATGAAATAAAGTCCGAAAAGTTCGGCTACATTCAAAATGAATTGTATGATGATTGGTATAGGGCACTCAAAAGTATTTTTCAAAATTTGGTTAATGACTGTGAAAGATCGGGACACAAAACAAAACGGGGAATGCGTGCGTTGTATTTTATTGAAAAGAACAGGACGATTCTTGAAAATGTTAAAGGGACAATGATAAATTATGATCTTTGGAAAGTCAACATTATTTGCAAAAGAGAGAACGGAAAACTCAAACTTTATTTGATTGATCCGGAACGATCGTTTTACGGAGATCCGATTTTTGACTTTATATGTCTTGATTTTATGACAGAGTTTTCGTAAAAAAACGAAGCTAAAAAGATGTATAACGCTTTTTCAAAAAAGAAAGTCGGAAACAGCAGGGAGGAAAAGATTCGTTTTGCGTTTGCCGACCTTCTTATGGGACTGATTCAGGAAACCGAAAAATATTATCGTTATACTCCGAAAAATTTCGGCTGGTGGCGGAATGTCTTTTCAAGCGCATTTGTTTACAAACGCGGATTTCGGGTGCTTGAAAATGAACGGTAACGGATTGAACGTTCAACGAATGGGAAATGAAAGTGTGCCGAAGCTTGTAATGAGCTGCTTTTTTTCAACGTTTACCGCACTTTTGTTCAATGCTCTTTATACCGTAATCGATGCACTTTTTGTAAGTAGGGCCGTCGGTGACAACGCAATGGGAGGAATTTCATTAATATTGCCTTTTGTGATTTTTCAGGGCGCGATTTCAACTGCTGTCGGATCCGGAGCGGCTTCGGTTGTTTCACGCGCCCTCGGTGAAAACTCACCCGAAAAAGCGGGCAATGCGGCATATAACGCAATGTTGGCTTTTTATTCATCGGCAATTCTGATAACATTTTTCGGTTTTGCAACAATGAAACCGATGTTAAATCTTTTGGGAGTTACACCGGAATTGTATGAATCGGCGAAGCAATATTACATGATAATACTTGCCGGCAACATTTTTTCAACGGGTTTTTCTTCGATAATCAGAGCGGAAGGAAAAATGAAATATGCACTTCTCATTTGGGTGATTCCGGTTTCGGTGAACATAATTCTTGATGCGGTTTTTATCGTCGTGCTCGGATGGGGCGTTATCGGTTCTGCTTTGGCAACGGTTATTTGTCAAATGACGAGTGCGTCAATGAGTTTATTTTTTTTCAAAAGGTTGACGTCACTTGATTTTTCAAAGAAAAAGCTTTCAAAATCCCTGTTGAAAGAAATTTTGCTTGTTGGTTTTCCCTCGGTTATTCAAATGGGAACCCTCTCCGTTCTGACATTTGCAATCAACAATATTCTGAGTGATATTTCCGGAACCGACGGAGTGAACAGCTTTGCATATATCGGAAAAATTCTGACTTTTGCGGTGGTTCCGTTCACTGCTTTTTCAATGACACTTTCTCCGATTGCAGGCTATAATATCGGAAGCAAGAACAAAAGCCGTGTAATGAAAGTGTTTGAGTTCTGCTATGGTGCTTGCTTTGCGTATTCAATAATTGCGGCAGTATTGCTTTTTCTGTTTGCAGAGCCGCTTGTCGGAGTCTTTACGAAAAGCGAGTTGATGATTGAAACTTCGGCAAACGGATTAAAGGCTGTTTCATTTGCTTTGCCTTTTTCTTTTTCACATCTGCTTGCCGCAAGTCTCTTTCAAGCGGAGGGAAAACGCATCTCGCCGTTTGTTCTATATTCGGTTCTTCCGGTTGCGGTTTTGCTTATAACGAAACCGATGGCTGTGACTTTCGGAACTTCAGGCGTTTGGATGGCATATTTGCTTTCAAATCTGATTTCAACAGGTGCTTCGGTTGTAATGCTCTGCGTGAGCCTGAAAAGAAAATAACGGAGAAACACCGTATAAAAAATCTGCGCCGAATGTACATCGCATACATTCGGCGCAGTAACTTTTTATCCGTCATCTCAGTTTTTCAAACATCTTCCTCAAGTCATCCTCGGTGAGTTTCACCGGGTTGTTCGCCATGAGCGGATGTTTTGCGCTTTCTCTTGAAAGCATGTCAATGTCAACTTCTCCGAGCTCAGAAAGTTTTGTGCAAAGGCCGGAAATTTCTTTCAAATGTCTGATATATTCCGCAAGTTTTTCCGTGCTTTCGGCTCCGACCTGCTTTGAAAGCTCTTCAAGTCTTTGCGAGTTGTTGAGAAGCATGAGACTGTCGAGCGTGAGGGCGCAGGCTTCGCCGTGGGGAAGGTGATAGTTCGCCGAAAGCGGAAAACTGCACGCATGGCAGGCCGCCGTTTTCGGAAGTGCAAACGCAAGTCCGGCAAGGAGCGAAGCGTAAGCCATGTTCGTCTTTGATTCCTCGTCCGGCTCGGAATATGCTTTTTCAAGGTTTTCGATGATGAGTCTGATGCTTTGAATCGCAAATCCGTCGGTAATCGGCTGGTGATTCACGCTCCAGTACGCTTCAATCGCATGGGTGAAAGCGTCGATTCCGGTGATCATCGTCGTTCTTGCCGGAACGCTCATCGTGAGCAGAGGATCGACGATTGCGGCCGTCGGCATGAAGGCCGGATTGTGAATGCTCTTTTTTTCGTTCCCGTGGCTGATTACCGAAACCTTTGTAACCTCGGATCCGGTTCCGGATGTTGTCGGAATCGCAACGATTTTTGCAACCTTTTTCGGGAAATCCTGCTTGAGATAAAGCTCGTGAGGGGTCTTTTCGCTGTAGGCGCAGGCCGCTGCGAACTTCGCAGTGTCAATGCTGCTTCCTCCGCCGAGTGCGATTACCGTGTCAGCCGAATTCTCTTTGATGAGTTTTACGACTTCTTCCGCGCCGCTCAAAAGCGGGTTCGGAACAACACCGCTGAAAACGGCTTTGAGTTTTTTGCTCTTTTTAAGAATTTCGTCCGCTTTCGGAGCAAAGAATTTGCTCGTGACAAGAACGCAGGTCTCGGAACCGATTTCGTCGAGTACCTCGTCGAGCTTTGAAAGAAAGCCTTTTCCGAAGTAGATTTTGACCGGTTGTTCATAAATGAAATTGTTTATCATAAGAAAAACTCCTTAATTTTTTGCTTGTTTTCTGATTTTATCACTCGCGCCGTTTTGTGTCAATATTTGTTTGAACTCATCCGAATTTTGTCGGGAATTTTTGAAGTTTGCCGTGTGTAACCGATTTTCTCATTAAAATTAATTAAACCACTGTTCTTTTTTCGGCTTTTGTGATAAAATGAAAGAGCGACAAAAGTCGAAAGGAGTAATACAGATGAAAACAATCAAAAAAGTTCTCAGCGTTTTTCTCGCTGCGCTCATGGCCGTTTCGTGCTTTGCGCTTTGCGCCGGTGCGGCCGACGGTGAGAAAAAAACACCGCTTAAAGTTGCGGTTGCAAGCGACATTCACACAAGTACGGCCGAAACAATCGCCGATATTTACGGCGACGGAATGTACGGAAACAAATTGAAATTCGCAAGTCTCAGCGATGAGTCGTTCGGCGTTGTCGATTCGTTCATGCTTGAAGCGATTGAAAACGGCGCGCAGTACATACTCATCACAGGCGACCTCACAGACAACGGAACAGTCGAACAGCATAAAAAGCTCGCCGCATATCTTAATGATTTTCAAAAGAAACACGGCGTTCCGATTTATGTCATTCCCGGAAACCACGATTATTACGACATGGCGGGCGACGGCGTTGAATTTTTCCGCGAAACTTATTACAACATGGGTCTTGCCCAGTCGTATGTTCAGGACAAGAAAACCTGCTCATATGCCGTTGACCTCGGGGATGAATACACTCTTCTCGCAATCGACTCAAACCTTCCCGGAAAAACCCGTGACGGAATGACCGATGAACTGTATGCTTGGATTTTTGAACAGGCGGCCGCCGCTCAGGCGAGGGGAAGAAAGGTGATTGCAATGATGCATCATCCTATTATGTCCCATTTCCCGCTCCATGAGCTTCTCACTGCGTTCGTTGTTGAAAATTGGCGCGTTGTTTCTTCAAAGTTTGCCGACGCCGGAATCAAATATGTTTTCACGGGGCATAAGCACGTCGGAGACATCGCGGTGCGTAAGAGCGCACTCGGAAACGAAGTGTATGACCTTTCCGCACCGTCGCTTCTTGTTGCGCCGATCGAATATCGCCTTGTTTCGTTCTCGGACGAAAAAGTCAAGGTTGAAACGAAGTCCGTTTCAAAAATTCACGACCTTTCCCTCATTGCAAAAGGACATAACGAAAAAGCGCTCAAAATGCTTTCAACCGACTTGCCGGCATATTCAAACGAAGTTTTTGACGAAACCTGCCGTTATGCGGTGAACTATTTCCTTGACGCGGACAACCTTTGCGAACTCATCAAAGTTAAAGACGCTGTTGTTCACGACACGCTCGACGGACTCGGAAAGAGAGCAAAGAAGCTCATTTTTGCTCCTCTTTACGGTGAAAAGGACAGCTTTGAAGCCGTTGCAAAGACATACGGAATTTCAATTCCGAAAAGCGATTACAAAACCGCATTCGATGCCGCAATGGTGATTATGAAGGCTCATTTTTCGGGCGACGAAAACTTCCCGGCGGACAGCGTTGAAATGAAGCTTGCCGGAAGATGCGTCTCCGTTCTTCTTGCTTATGCTTTTGAAGGCGTTCCGAACGACCTTCGCTTTGCAATTTTCAATGCCGTTTTCAAACTTGTCGGCGTTGATCCTTCCGACCTCGGAATCAATCTCAAAGAGCTTGTTTTCAATCACGGTTCAAACGGCGAATTCGGTCTTGCCGTAACTGCGGCAATCGTTAAGCCGATTCTTGAAAGCATTATGGTTGACGCCGCTCCCGGAGACAAGAACGTTGAACTTCCGGCTTACGGCGAAGTCAACAAAAATCTCAGCCTTTCAAACGTTGCCGAAATTTTCAAAAAGGTTGCCGAGTTCGTTGTAAAACTTATGCAGTACCTCATGAACATCATGGGCGTTGTCACCGGAAAGTAATTTCAAAAATAAAATCGGCGGTCCTCGGATTGCCGATTTTTTTCCGTCAAAAATCGGTATAACAGTTGAAAAATATGGAAAAGCAGTGTATAATTCAATTGAAATAATTTTTAAGGAGGAGAAACCGATGAAAGATTTTCTTAAGCAGGCAGAAATTATTCTCATTGACATGTGGAACTATCTTTACAGATTCCTTTGTCACATCACCGGAACGGATGTCAACGAAGATTGGATTCTTGACCCGACCAAGAATGGCTGATTCTTTAATTGTCATTGAATTTTTTCAAAGGCAGGCTTTTTGGGTCTGCCTTTGTTGTTTTAATATATAGCCGAAAGGAGCGGCATTTTTCTGCCGAAAACGAATATGCTTAAAAAGTATCTTGAAATCGGAAAGATTGTCAGTACCCACGGAATCAAAGGAGAAGTCCGCGTTGACCCGTGGTGTGACAGCCCAGCGTTCTTTAAACGCTTCAAAACGCTTTATTATGACAGAAACGGCAAAAAAGCGGTGAAAGTTCTTTCCTGCCGTCCGCACGGAAACATCGTTATTCTCATGCTGGAAGGCGTTGATAGCATTGAAAAAGCGAACCTTTTGCGAAACAAGGTTCTTTATATGGACAGGAAAGACGCAAATTTGCCGAAAGGGCAATTCTTCATTCAGGATCTCATCGGCTGCAAAGTCATTGATGCCGACGACGAGTCGAAGGTTTACGGAATGCTCAGCGATGTCAGTGAAACGGGAGCGAACGACGTTTGGCACGTTAAGGACGAAAGCGGAAAAGAATATCTTCTTCCGGCAATTCCGCCCGTCGTAATCGAAACCGACGTTGAAAACGAAACCGTAAAAATCAGACCGCTCAGGGGGATTTTTGAAGATGAGGATTGATATTCTGACCCTTTTTCCGGAAATGTGTGAAAGCGTTCTTTCCGAAAGCATTGTCGGAAGAGCAAGAAAAGAAGGACTCGTTGAAATCAACTGCCGCCAAATTCGTGATTACTCAACCGATAAGCACCGCCGCGTCGACGATGCGCCTTACGGCGGAGGAATGGGCATGATTATGGGCGTTCAGCCGATTTATGACTGCTATAAAGCGCTTTGCGATGAGGTCGGAAAAAAAGTTCATCTTATATATATGTCTCCGCAGGGAAAGACGCTCACTCAGGAAAAAGTCCGCGAACTTTCAAAAATGGATAACATTGCGCTTTTGTGCGGACACTATGAGGGTGTTGACGAGCGGGTGATTGAAGAAATTGTTGACGAGGAAATTTCTGTCGGCGACTATGTTCTCACGGGAGGGGAACTTCCGGCGCTGATTGTTGCGGACAGCGTTTCAAGAATGATTCCCGGTGTCCTTTCAAACGAAGAATGTTTCACTGAAGAGAGTCATTACTCATCCCTTCTTGAATATCCGCAGTATACGCGTCCGCCGGTGTGGCACGAAAGGGCCGTTCCCGATATACTGTTATCGGGACATCATGCGAACATTGAAAAGTTTCGCCGCGAAAAAGCACTCGAAAGAACGTTTTTCCGCCGGCCGGATATGCTCCAAAAAGCCGAACTTTCAAAAAAAGACAGAGCTTTTCTTGCATCGCTCAAGACCGAAATCAAAGAATGATTTTTGTGGAACTTGACGGAAGCTTTTGCTTTGAAAAACAAAAAAGCGGTCGAAAAAGCTCTGAATTTTCGGTTTTCGCAATCTTAAATTGTGCATAGTGCATTGAAACGACGAAAAATTGTAGTTGTTTTGCACAAAAATGGCCTTCCTTTTTCCTCAACATTTAGGCTTGCAGCCAAAAAGTTCAAAAAGGGACGTTTTACGTCATTTTTACTGTTGACGAAGATTTGTTTTGTGGTATAATACTGAGGTAACCATGAATCAGATATTCAAAATTCAAATATTGTGCGTGGGAGATATTGTGTTATGTTTGTTAAAGATGTAAAAGTGCAAAATCAGGTTGGACTTCACGCTCGTCCGGCAACTTTCTTTATTCAGAAAGCTAACGAGTTCAAATCCTCAATCTGGGTTGAAAAGGAAGAAAGAAGAGTCAACGCAAAGAGCCTTCTCGGCGTTCTTTCGCTCGGAATCATGGGCGGAACCGATATCCGCATCATCGCAGGCGGTCCCGATGAAGAGCAGGCTGTTGAAGCTTTGGTGAAACTCGTTGAATCCGGTTTTGCCGAATAATTTTTCTTTTGCCGTGAAAAAAATGTCGTTTTTTTTGAAAAAACTCTTGACAAACTTTTTTCACGGTGCTAAACTCTCTAATAACGAAAACTTAATATTCCCCGGTTGTTGTTCGCGTTTGCGTTCAAAACCATTTCAAAGGCTGTGACGAAGACGGAAGAGAATCCTGTTCTTTCAGCGAGTCGGGGTTTGGTGAAAGCCCGATATCAACACTTCTCAGTTCCCATCGCTTCCGAGCCGAAAGTCTGAACACTGTTTTCAGTCAGTAGGAGCTTTCCGTGATTGCTGCGTTAATGCATAGGGCTTGATTGAGTCCGAAGAGCGGCGGTTTCAAAACCGCAATTTGAGTGGTACCGCGGGCAGTAAGAAATTACGCTCGTCTCAAAGATCATCTTTGAGACGGGCTTTTTTGTTTTGTTTCAAAGAAAAAACTGATAGAAAGATCATTCCGATCTTGATATAAAGGCGAAAGCCTAAGAATATAAAAAATTTTCGGAGGTAAAAACCATGCAAAACACAGGCCTTACAGAAGAAGTCAGACTTATTGCCGAAAGAATTCATGAGATGCGTGAAATTATCGGATTCTCGGTTGATGAGATGGCTGAAAAAACGAACCTCACCGCCGAAACATATTCGCTTTATGAATCCGGCAAAATCGACCTTCCCTTCACGTTCATTCACAAATGCGCCCAGGCTTTCGGAATCGGAATCACCGATATTCTTGAAGGTCACAGCGCCCACCTTTCTTCCTACACGGTCACAAGAAAGGGTCAGGGAACAAGAACGGCAAAGGAAGACGGAATCGAAATCAGCAACTTGGCTCCGCTTTTCAGAAACAAACTTGCAGAACCTTATTGGGTAAAATATGAATATTCCGAAGAACTTCAAAACAAGGAGATTCACACAACGACCCACGGCGGTCAGGAATTTGACCTCGTTTTGAGCGGTACACTCAAGGTCAGAGTCGGCGACCACACCGAAGTCCTTGAAGAAGGGGACAGCATCTATTATAAAAGCTCAACCCCTCACGGAATGATCGCAATGAACGGAAAGGACTGCCTTTTCCTCGCAGTCGTAATTTCCGGCGATGAAACGGTCGACGAAAAAGCAATTCAGAAAACCGTTGTCGAAGCGAGAACCGCAAAGGCTCCGCTCGCCGTTGAAAACTTTGTTGAAGCAACCGAGGACGGTGAAGGAAAGCTCGTTTCAATGAAGTTCAAAAACGAAGACAGCTTCAACTTTGCTTACGACGTTGTTGACGCAATCGCCGAAAAGACCCCGAACAAGCTTGCAATGCTCCACGTTTCAAAGGACAAGACCGAGCGCCGCTTCACTTTCAGAGACATGAAACACGCTTCGGCAAGAACCGCAAACTACCTCAAGAGCCTCGGAATCAAAAAGGGCGACACGGTTATGGTTGTCCTCAAGCGTCACTATCAGTTCTGGTTCACAATCCTTGCTCTTCATAAGCTCGGCGCAATCGCAATTCCCGCAACCCATCAGCTTCTTGAGCATGACTTTGAATACCGCTTCAAGGCCGCTCACGTTAAAGCAATTGTCTGCACCGCGGACGACAACACTCCGGATCACGTTGACGCAGCCGCCGCAAGCTACGGAGACCTTAAGGTTAAAGTTCTCGTCGGCGGAAACCGTGAAGGTTGGCACAACTTTGACGAAGAATACGCAATGTTCCGCGGCTACTTCCCGAGAACGGAAGAGACAGCCTGCGGCGCAGATCCGATGCTCATGTTCTTCACTTCCGGAACAACCGGATATCCGAAAATCGCTTGCCACAACTATAAATACGCTCTCGGTCATTATATCACCGCAAAGTATTGGCATTACGTTCATTCCGACGGACTCCACTTCACAATTTCCGACACCGGCTGGGGCAAGGCTCTTTGGGGCAAGCTTTACGGTCAGTGGATGTGCGAAGGCGCCGTATTTACCTATGACTTTGACCGCTTCGACGCGTCCGAAATTCTTCCGATGTTCAAAAAGTATAACATCACAACCTTCTGCGCACCGCCGACAATGTACAGAATGTTCATCAAGCAGGATCTTTCCGCTTATGACCTTTCTTCGATTCAGTATGCGACAACCGCAGGCGAAGCGCTTAACCCCGAAGTCTTCACTCAGTTCAAAAAGGCAACCGGACTCACAATCATGGAAGGATTCGGCCAGACCGAAACAACTCTCACAATCGCAAACCTTTACGGAACCCGTCCGAAGCCCGGCGCAATGGGCAAGGCCGTTCCGACCTATGACATTGACCTTGTTGACACAGACGGAAACAAAGTCAAAGACGGTGAACCGGGCGAAATTGTTGTCAGAACCGACAAAGAAGTTCCCTGCGGACTCTTCATGGGATATTACAACGACGAAGAACAGACAAAAGAAGCATGGCACGACGGAATGTATCACACCGGCGACGTCGCATGGCGTGACGAGGACGGCTACTTCTGGTACGTCAGCCGCGTTGACGATGTCATCAAGTCTTCCGGTTACCGCATCGGACCGTTCGAGATTGAAAACGTCATCATGGAACTTCCTTATGTTCTTGAATGCGGCGTTTGCGCCGCTCCGGACGAAGTCAGAGGTCAGGTTGTAAAGGCCTGCATCGTTCTCACGAACGGAACCGAAGGAACGGACGAACTCAAAAAAGAGATTCAGTCTTATGTTAAAACGCATACCGCTCCGTATAAATATCCGCGTATCGTTGAATTCCGCGACGAACTTCCGAAAACAATCAGCGGAAAAATCATCAGAAACAAACTTTAATTTTAAAAACTACTTGACATTTTTTTGAAGATGTGATATCATCCACTCATTAAATTAAATATTTTAAAGCGTTGAAGGAAAGTTCAATGAAGCACAACCTTTTTCAGAGAGTCGGCGTTTGGTGGAAGCCGTCAAAGGCGCTTTCTTGATGTAGTTCCTGAGCCGGAGGAAAGAAAGTTTTTTAACAAGTAGAATCCTCTCGTGTATGCTGCGTAAAGGCATAGGGTTTGTTTGAACCCGAAGAGTGGCGGTCGCTGACCGCAATTTGAGTGGTACCGCGGGTAGTAATTTATTACGCTCGTCTCAAGATATTACATCTTGAGACGGGCTTTTTGTTGCTTTCCCTCGTTCACCCGGCCGTTTCGCAAGCAGGAGCTTTTCCCTTCTTCGTATGTTTGGGAGGTCATAACATGGATTCCCTAAAGTCGCTTGACCTCACAATTATTGAGA
>JAUNFH010000125.1 GCA_030525185.1 Clostridia bacterium | reverse complement strand
GCGCCGACGCCGACATACATTTCAACAAAATCCGAACCGGAAATTGAGAAGAACGGAACACCGGCCTCGCCCGCAACAGCCCTTGCAAGAAGCGTTTTACCGGTTCCGGGAGGGCCGACAAGAAGAACACCCTTCGGTATTCTCGCACCAAGTTCATTAAAGCGAGCCGGATTTTTCAGGAATTCAACAATTTCGCTGAGTTCCTCCTTTTCCTCGTCCGCTCCGGCAACATCGTCAAAGGTTGTTTTGACCTTTGCGTCTTTTCCGAGAGTGACGCGCGCCTTTCCGAAACTCATGGTTCTGTTGTTTTCGCTCGTGATTGTCTGACCCATCTTTTTATAGAAATAGATCATTACTCCGGCAAGAAGAATTCCCGTGAAAAGCATCGGGAGCATACTTGCCCACCACGTCGAATTTGAACCGGCTTTGTAGTCATACTTGACCGCTTTCGTCGGATTCTCTTCGTTATATTCCATGACTTTTTCATGAATATCCTTGACGAAAAGTTCAACACTCGGAAGTGTATACTTCTTTTCCGTGTTATCGCCTTCAACCTTATAAATCAAAGCACCGCTGCTGAGATTCACCGAATATTCGGTGACTTTATGATTGTTGAAAAGGTCAACAATCTCATAGTACTTCATTTTGGTTGTGTTCTGTGAATTCAAAAAGAAAGCAATGAAAATAATCATTGTAATCGGGAGCAAAAGATAAAGCAAATTGCCCCATTTTTTGTTATTGCCGTTCAATTAATCACGCTCCTTTCAGCCCGTTCTGAGCTGATTTATGCATTTTCATATATTTCAGGCTTGAGAATTCCGATGAAAGGAAGGTTGCGGTATTTTTGGTTATAATCAAGTCCGTAACCGACAACAAATTCATCCTGAACCTCGGCGCCGATATATTTCGGTTTAAGTTTTACGTTAGGATTGCGCCTTTTCGGCTTGTCAAGAAGAGTGCAAAGAGTAATGCTTGCAGGATTTTTCGTTGCAAGAAAATCAGAAAGTTTCTGAAGGGTGTTTCCGCTGTCAAATATATCTTCAACCAGAAGAATGTCACAGCCTTCAATATTATCGGAAAGATCCTTTGTAATATTGACGTTTCCGCTGCTTTCCATTCCGGCACCGTAGCTTGCGGCCGTGATGAAATCGATTCTGCACGGAATTGTTATTTTTCTCATAAGATCGGCCATAAAAATTACGGAGCCTTTAAGAACACTGATGAGAACAAGCTCTTTTCCCTCAAAGTCACGGCTGATCTGAGTGCCGATTCTTTCGGTAATTTCTTCAAGCTGTTCTTTTGAAAAATAAACCTCTTTAATATCTTCGAGCATAAACGTTTACCCTTCCTTAATTTTAATTATTGCAACTTTTTCGGTCTTTTCGGTGACCGCAAACGGCGCATTCACACCAAAGGATTCAACCCAAATGAGTTTTCCGCCCGATTCGAGAACGGCAAGCTCATTCCTTTTTGAAACCGGTATTTTTTCTTCGTTAAAAAGCTTTTTGAGCGTTTTGGAAACCTTTCTTTTCAAAAACATAATCCGGTCGCCGTTTTTTCTGCTTCGCATTATAAGCGGCCAATCAAGGAAAGAGGCGTCGCAAATATTATTTTCACCGATATGCCTCTCTTTATCAAATCGCTCAGTCCGAATCAAATATGTTTTGTACGGAGAAGAAAATTCTCCGTTTTCTTCAAAGGCTTCCCAACTTGCCGACGGCAGATTCAAAGCCGTGTGAAAAGTTATTATATCACGGTTTGAGGAAATATACAAGTCTTTTGAAAGCTGAACCGAAGAGCATTTTTTAATTGCGCCTTCAACAAGATCAATATGCTTTTTTCAACCTGCTTTTTCATGTTTTTATTGAGAATAAACCGAAGCCATCTTTTCAAAACCGCCTCGTCCGACGAAAGAAGAATCTCTCTTGAAAAGCCGCTGTTGACAACGGCTTTTTCAAAGAGCTGCTCGGCTTGAAGATTTAAAAAATTCTCATCTTTCTCAACGGAATCGTAAAAACGTTCAAAGCTTTCGGCAAAATTCCCGTTGAGCCTTGAAAATTGCGGAATAATGCGTTCTCGTATGAAATTTCTTGAATAATCATCATGAAGATTCGTGCTGTCAACAACGAAATCAAGATTGTTTTCGTTGCAATAGCGGCGAATTTCTTCCGAAGTGCAATTAATCAGCGGACGAATGATTTTCCCTCTGATCGGCGGAATTCTTGTAATTCCGGAAAGCGAACTGCCTCTGATAAGATTAAAAACCGTTGTTTCAATGCAGTCTGAAAGACTGTGGGCAACTGCGATTTTATCGCAGCCGGTGCTTTCAAAAGCCTCATAACGAACTTTTCTTCCGCATTCTTCAATTCCGATATGCATTTTTTTCGCAAGAGCGGAAACGTCCTCAGAAACGACGTTTAATTTAACACCGTTCTTTTTGCAAAGTTCTTCAACAAATTTTTGATCTCTCAGCGCTTCTTCGCCGCGAAGATTATGGTTAACGTGAACAGCGGCAATTTCAAATCCGAATTCGGTCCGAAGCTTTAAAAGAACGTCAAAAAGGCAAACGGAGTCGGCCCCTCCGGAAAGCCCGATTGCAACGCTTGAAGTGTTTTCAAGCATTGCATATCGATTTATTGTTTCTTTAACCTTACATATCATTTCTGAGAGTCTCCAGGTTGGTGAACAATGTGTAATCGCCGTTCCATGCAACTTTGACCGTTGTTGTCGGTCCGTGTCTGTTTTTTGAAATAATGAATTCGGCTTCATTAACAGCCGGTCTTTCTTCCTGAGGCGGGGCGTCGGCATCCTGACCGTCGGTGTAATATTCGTCACGGTAAAGCATAATAACAATATCCGCATCCTGTTCGATTGAACCGGATTCACGAAGGTCGGAAAGTTGCGGACGGTGAGATTTTCCTCTCGCTTCGGTCGCACGGGCAAGCTGAGCAAGAACAACAACCGGAATATTAAGATCTTTTGCCATAAGCTTCAGGTTTCGTGTGATTTCGGAAACTTCCTGAACACGGCTTTCAACCCTCGTTCCGCTTTTCATGAGCTGAAGATAGTCAACAAAAACAGCGTCAACGTCACGAAGACGTCTGACTCTTGACTTCATTTCCGGGACAGTCATGTTTGACGTGTCATCAAAATAAAGTTCACAATTGCTGAGAACGGCAGCTGCCGTCGCAAGCCTTCCCCATTCTTCGCCGCTGATATTTCCGGTCCTCATTTTCGTGCTTTCAATTCTTGCTTCGGTTGAAAGCACACGCTGTGCAAGTTGCTCTTTCGTCATTTCCAAGGAAAAGAAAAGAACTTTCTTTTTTCCGACCATGGCCGTATTTCTTGCGATATTAAGCGCCAGACTTGTTTTTCCCATTGCGGGACGTGCACCGATGATCACAAGGTCGGATTTATTAAGACCCGTGATTGCTTTGTCAAGATCGGTAAAACCCGTTGTGTAGCCTTTGTACTTGTCCCTGTCGGCCGAACTGAGCTGTTGAAGTTTTGTATAAACTTCGTTGACAATAATATCGCCGATTTTTGTCGGTCCTTTTGTAACCTTACCCTGGCGGATGTCATAAATTTTTTGCTCTGCGGAATCAAGAAGAAGGTCGGCAGAAGTTTCTGTTGAAGAAGCCTCCTCAATAATGTCCTTTGAAACATTGATGAGAGAGCGTATGTAAAATTTTTCCTTGATAATCTTGCAGTAGCTTTCAACGTTTTCGGTCGAGGGCACCGATTGTGCAAGCTGATAAAGATAGTTCTTTCCTCCGGCGTCGTCGTAAACTTTGTCATTTTTGAGTTTTTCAAGAACGATGAGCGGGTCGACTTTTCCGCCGACCGCGTCAATTTCCTGCATGATAAGAAAAATCGACCTGTGAGCCGGCATATAAAAATACTCCGGCTTAACAAGAACCATCACCTGAGACAGGCATTCAGGTTCGCTGAGTACCGAACCGAGAACAGCCTGCTCGGCTTCAAGACTAAACGGAATATTAACATCATCAAGACTGATAATGTTTCCTGATGCCGGCATAATTATTCACCAACCATTACATAAAGTTTTGCTGAAATTCCCTGATAAAGCTTGACTTCAAACTCATAGGTTCCGAACTGCTTTATGTCGTCAACAATGATTTTACGTTTATCGGTATTGATTCCGAATTCTTCTTTCACCTTTTCGGCAATTTCTTTTGATGTCACCGAACCGAAAAGTTTTCCGTTTTGGCCGGCTTTTGCGGTAATGTGAATCGTTTTTCCGGAAATTTTTTCGGCTGCGGCTTTTGCTGCGGCCGTTTCGGTGTCGATTCTGTATTTTTCGGCCTGCTGTTTATTTTTGAATTCCGACATTGCCTGAGCATTCGCTTCGGCGGCAAGTCCCTTCGGGAAAAGGAAGTTTCTTGCGTAACCGTCGCTCGCGCTGACGAGTTCACCCTTTTTTCCGAGCCCTTTAACGTCCTGTTTTAAAATGACTTTCATTTTGTTACCTCCGTTGTATCATTAATGTATTTGTCTATTGATTTTTTAAGACGTTCGGTCGCCTCTTCAATCGAAAGATCGGGAAGCTGACACGCCGACATGGTCTGATGTCCGCCGCCGCCGAGGAGTTCCATAATAAGCTGAACATTGACTTCTCCGTAAGATCTTGCGGAGATATTTATCATTCCCGGTGTTTCAAAAACAACGAAAGAAGCTCTGATTCCTTCAACATTCAGCATTTCGTCGGCTGCCTGAGAAGTTATAAGGCGAATATTCTTCCCTTTGAAATCGGCAAACGAAATCGCATAATAATTTTTATAAATCTGTGAATTATCAATAATCGCATTTCTTCTGTGGAACACGTCCATGTCGTTTGCAAAGAACTTTTTAACCTCAAGAGTACTTGCCGAACGAGAGCGAAGATATGCCGCCGCCTCAAAAGTTCTTACTCCGGTTCGTATTATGAAGTTTCTTGTGTCAAGCGAAATACCCGCAAGAAGAGCCTCAGCGGTAATTTTGTCAATAAAGGGCGAAGAATCAATGTATTCACAGATTTCCGCAATCATTTCGCTCGCCGAAGACGCAGTCGGAACGTGATAAAACATAACGGTGTTTTCGATGAAACCGACCGACTTTCTGTGGTGATCGATAACCATGACTTTTTCCGCTTTTTCAACGAGATCAGGCGCTTCACAAAAATCCTTCTTATGCGTATCAACAATGATGAGAAGTGTGTTTGGCCCCAAAAGAAATTTTGCTTTTTCCGGTTTAACGAGAACATCTTTTGAATATTTTTCACAAAACGCCGAAACCAGCGGTGTTGCAAGAGTTGTTTCGGTATCAACAACAATATTTGCTTTTTTTGAAAAGTGAGACGCAATCGAAAACATTCCGACGGCCGCACCGAAGGAGTCAAAGTCCGAAAAACGGTGTCCCATAATCAAAACATTGTCGCTGTCCGAAACAATTGAGGCAATCGAACGTGAAATAAGTCTTGTTTTTACCTTGTTGCGCTTTTCAAAACCGGCCGATACACCGCCGAAGAACTTATACTGAGCGTCATGTCTGATTGCAACCTGATCGCCTCCGCGGCTTTGAGCCATGTCGAGAGCCTGTTTTGCCGACTCATTGGCCTCAAAAAGCGTTCCCTCTTTTCCGACGCCGATTGAAAGGGTCACATCACAACTTTTTCCGTCATATGTCATGTGACGGATTGTGTCAAGAATCGAAAATTTATCGGCAATCATTTTTTGAAGAGAGCGTTCCTCAACGAAAATCAGCATTCTTGTTGAGGAATATTTTCGGCAAAGTCCGCCGTATGAAGTTACCCAATTGTCAATTTCCTGTTCAATGCGGCCGAGAATCGAAGCGCAGTCGCTCTCCTTGAACTGCTGATAAATTTCGTTTGAATTGTCAATAATGCTGAGCATAATCGACGGTCTCGAATCATAATATTCCTTTTCGGTCAGTCTGAGTTTCGTCTCATCGAAGAAATAAAGAAGATAAAGTTTTTCGTCATCAATGGGTACCGCACTTGAGTATACGGCGAAATATTGCAGATTGACTTTGATTTTAAAGCCTTTTCCGTCAATTATGCGGTCAATTGATCCCTCGCGTTTGATTATTGTTCTGATATTGCACACCGGCGTTTTTTCATCGATTAAAAAAGTATTTTTAAAGCTTTCGTTAATCCAAACGATTCGTCCGTCACTTTCGATTACGGCGCAGGCAACGCTGAGCTTTTTAAAAGCTTCGCCCCTTTCAAAGTCAAGCTCGTCGGCAACCGTTTCAACCTGATAAAGAAGTTTCTCCTTGACACGCTTTTCATATTGCAATTTAATCACAAACAAAATCGTCACAAGAACAACTTCACTCAAAGCGAGCCAAACATTGAGAAAAAATGTTGCGATTATACAAATGCCGGCAATAATAAATGAAATTA
>JAUNFH010000124.1 GCA_030525185.1 Clostridia bacterium | reverse complement strand
ATTCCGCAAAGCAGGCTGCAACCGACGCTGTTGTTGACGCCGCTCTCAGCGAGTAATTTAAGTTTAATAATTTTTCGACAACCGCCTGCATATCATAAAAATGGCAGGTGGTTGCTTTGTTGATTAAAAAATTATTTTCTGTTCTTTTAGTTTCGGCTTTAATTTCATTGTGTGGCGTTTTGACGGTTTCGGCGATTGAAATCAGTGCAAAAAGTGCTGTTTCAATCGATGCATCTTCAAATGAAATTCTTTTTGAAAAAGAAGCTTTTGAAAAACGTTCAATGGCAAGCACAACGAAAATTATGACGTCGATTCTTGCAATAGAATCCGGAAGGCTTGACGAAACGGTTGAAATTACCGAGAAAATGATTCGCGCCGAAGGAACGTCAATCGGACTTAAGGCCGGCTATCGGATTAAACTTCGGGATCTTGTTTACGGAATGATGCTTGAATCCGGAAACGACGCGGCAAACTCGGTTGCGTTTTTTCTTTCCGGAAGTCTTGAGAATTTTTCCGAACTCATGAACCGAAAAGCCGCTTCAATCGGAATGAAAAACACTCATTTTGTGACGGCATCCGGTCTTGACGATGAAGAACATTATTCAACGGCATATGATATGGCGATTCTCGCTTCTTATTGCATTAAGAATGACGTATTTAAAGCTGTGTGTTCGACAAAAAAATATACGTCTGAACTTGAAAAGCCGGAAAATTACAGACTTTTCTTTTCAAATCACAACAGGCTTCTTTCGGAGAACAAAGGTGTTTTCGGCGTAAAAACCGGATTCACAAAAAAGAGCGGTCGCTGTCTTGTCAGTGCCGCAGAACGTGACGGCGCGGTAATAATTGTTGTCACTCTTTGTGCGCCCGATGATTGGAATGATCACCGAAGACTTTATAATTCATGTTTTGAAATGTTTTCAAAGAAAACGGTGTATACTTATTTTTCCGAAAGAATACCGGTTATCGGAGGAACTTCTTCATCCGTTGCGATTCAAGCGACGGAAAGGTCGTTTGAAATTGCTGTACACGGTGAAGGAAAGATTAAAAGCAGAGTTTTTCTCCCGAATTTTGTTTATGCTCCGATCAGGAAAAATGACGTTATCGGAAAAATTGACTATTATATCGGTGAAGACATTTATAAAACTGTTTCGCTTTTTGCCGATGAATCGATTGCTTCTCAGACGGAAACATATGTTCGCCGCGAAAGCTTTATAACAAGAATAAAAAACAAAATCAAAAGTATATTTATGAAAAAAGGAAGTGTTGCCGCTTGGCAGATAACAGAATAAGGCTTCAAAAATATCTTTCTGAATGCGGTGTTGCTTCAAGAAGAAAAAGCGAAGAGATGATTGAAAGCGGAATCGTTAAGGTGAACGGAAAAGTCGCTTCAATCGGAGATAAGGTTGACCCAAAGCACGACACGGTCACAGTCAGAGGAAAAAAAGTTCTTAAGCAAAAGAACAATGTTTATATTATGCTCAACAAGCCGCGCGGATTCATTACGACAATGAATGACGAAATGGACAGAAAATGCGTTGCAATGCTCGTTGAAAACGCTCCCGCCCGTGTTTATCCGGTAGGACGTCTCGACCGTGAATCGGAAGGAATGCTCCTTTTCACAAACGACGGTGAATTTGCGAATGCACTGACTCATCCGTCAAAGCACGTTTCAAAAACCTACCGTGTAACCGTTCGCCCACCGGTAAGCGAGGAACAGTTGACAAAAATAGCAACCGGAATTGTTATTGACGACCGAAAAACGGCTCCGGCCGATGTCAGAGTTGTTCTTCAGGAAGAAAACCGAGTGGTTCTTGAAATTGTCCTTTACGAAGGCCGAAACAGACAAATCAGAAAAATGTGCGAAGAAATCGGTCTTGAAGTTGCACGCCTTCGCAGAATAGCCGTCGGTTCGGTAAAACTCGGAATGCTGAAACAGGGAGATTGGCGTGAACTTTCCGAAGAAGAAGTCAGAAAACTCAAACTTGCCGCAGGCATGGAGGTAAGAAAAAAATGATTTTCTTCAAGCCGACGGAAATTCAAAGCGGGGAATGCACCGCTTTGTTTGAGGCTTTTCTGAATGAGGACAAGCTCGGTGAATGCCGAATTCTTCTTAAGAAAGACGGCGCGGATGTTTATATGCTTGAATATGACAAAGCTCAGCCGGAAATCGGTGAAGGTCTTTTGAAAAGCGCATATAATTATGCCGCAAATCACGGCGCTTATATCGGAATCCTTTCCGCAAAAGATGAAGGAATGGCGCATTTGTTTTTGAATTTTGAAAAGAACGGCGATGTTTTAAAAAATGACATCCCGTCACTTCTTGCCGGTCATTGCCGCTGTGGGGACAATATTTGACAAAAGGCGATGAAAGATATATAATATCAAGAATGAAGTTAATCATGGATTGAACGAAGAAAGGCATGAGAATATGATAAAAAGTATGACCGGCTTCGGACGGGCTCAGGATACGGTCGACCGAATGAATATTTCGGTTGAAATCAAAAGTGTAAATCACAGATATTTTGAATTCAGCTCAAAGGTTCCGAGAACTTACGGCTTTCTTGACGAAAAGCTTAAAAGTCACATTCAGTCCGTTGTTGCAAGGGGAAAAATCGATTGTTTTGTGACGATTGAAGAGCTTGAGGATGATAACTGCACCGTAAGCATCAATCATTCGCTTGCTTCCGGCTATATCAATGCGTTGAAAGAACTTTCCGAAAAATACGGACTTGAAAACGATGTGACCGCAACAACGCTTTCAAAATATTATGATATCTTTTCGGTACATAAAGACGAGGCCGATGAAGAGCGTGTTTGGAATGCTGTGAAAACCGTTGCCGACCGTGCGCTTGATTCTTTCGTTGCGATGCGCGAAAGAGAAGGCGAAAAGCTCAAAAACGATATTCTTTCACGCTGCGAGACAATTCTTGAAGACGTAAGTTTTATTGAAGAACGTTCTCCGCAGACGGTAATTGAGTATAACGCAAAGCTTCTTGAAAGAATGAAAACCGTTCTTGAAGACGTTCATGTCGATGAGCAGCGACTTCTTACCGAAGCGGCGATTTATGCAGATAAGATTGCCGTTGCGGAAGAGACCGTAAGACTTCGCAGCCATGTTGCTCAGATGCGTGAATTCATGAACAGCAGTTCGGCAATCGGAAGAAAGGCGGATTTCCTCATTCAGGAGTTCAACCGTGAGGCAAACACGATCGGTTCAAAGGCTCAGGACGTCTCAATCGCCAAAAAAGTTATTGACATAAAATCAGAGGTTGAAAAAATCAGAGAACAGATTCAGAATATCGAATAACTTTAAAGGGGAATTCAAATGAAACTAATAAATATCGGTTTCGGGAATATGATCAATGCGTCACGTTTGATTGCCGTCGTAAGCCCGGATTCCGCTCCGATAAAAAGAATTGTTCAGGAGTCGAAAGAGCGGGGAACGCTCATTGATGCGACTCAGGGAAGAAGAACGCGCGCCGTTATAATCATGGACAGCGACCATGTTGTTCTTTCATATCTTCAGTCCGAAACCGTTGCGAACCGTTTGAGCGGAGAACCGGACGAGACTTTTGCGGAGGAGACTTACGATGAATAACGGACTTTTGGTTGTTCTTTCCGGACCTTCGGGAAGCGGAAAGGACACGGTTTTAAAAAGCGTTCTTGAAAAAATGGACGGTGATGCATTTCTTTCGGTTTCGATGACAACGCGTGCAAGGCGTGCCGGAGAGAAGGAAGGAACCGATTATTTCTTTGTTTCAAAAGAACAGTTTCAAAAAAATATTGACGATGATTTGATGCTTGAATATGCAAAATACGGCTCAAACTATTACGGAACGCCGATCGGACCTGTTAAAGAGGTTTTGAAAAACGGAAAAACGGTTTTTCTCAACATTGAAGTTCAGGGCGGCGCAAATATCCGCAGACTGATGCCGGAAGCGATTCAAATTTTCATTGCACCGCCTTCAAAAGAAGAGCTTGAAAGGCGCCTTCGCAAAAGAGGAACCGAAAGCGAAGAGTGCATTTGCGAACGTCTCCGCATCGCCGAAGAAGAAATGAAACACGCCGATGAATATGATTTCATTGTGATTAATGATGTTCTCGAAGACGCGGTCGAAGAAGTCCTTTCAATCGTCAGAAAATCTTTAAATAATATTAAGTAAATCAAATATAATTCATTATGTGAGGTAATTATTATGCTTAATCCCGATCTCAGAGATCTTCTTAAAGATCATATCAGCCGTTATTCGCTTGTTACCGCCGTTGCAAAAAGAGCGAGAACAATCACCGAAGATCCGGTTCTTTCCGAAAAATGCGGAACCGAAAAACCCGTCTCATACGCTCTTGACGAATTCCTTGCAGGAAAATTTGAAATCAAAGAGCCGGATGAGATTAAGGACATTTGATTGAATTTCAAAGGGAAGTGAAATGATATGGAACAGACTGTGGCCGCAATTGCTATTGAGAATGTTTCATATCATTTTGATATTTTATACGGGTATGTTGTTCCGGAAGAGCTTTCAAAAAAAGTTTTTGTCGGTTCGAGAGTCCTTGTCAATTTTGGAAACGGAAATTCAAGAAGGCAGGGTATCGTTTTCGGATTTGAAAAAGCCGAAAGTAAAAAACGATATAAAAAAGTTCTTGAAGTCCTTGATGAAAAGCCTGTACTCACCGAAGAAATGATCGAAATTGCAAAATTTCTGAAAGACCGAACTTTTTGCACCTTTTTTGAAGCGGCAAGGGTTCAGCTTCCGGCAGGATTCAACTATAAAGTCAATGTGACTTATGTTGCTTTGAGCGGAGATCTTTCTTTGGATTCGCTTACTTTGCAGGAAAAAACCGTTTATGATTTCATGCTTGAAAAAGTTGGCTATCTTTCAAAAAAAGCAGTTCTCGATGCGTGCAAGATTCAGCACGGAAGCGATGTGCTTGAGCGACTCGTTGAAAAAGGCTTCGTCAGAAAAAATGTTTCGGCCAAGAAACAAGTCGGAGAACTTTCGGAAAAAACCGCAGTTCTTAATCTTGAAGGAATCGAACTTGAAAACGCTTTTGAAAAGCTGACGAAAAAACAATCCGAGGTTCTTTCCGTTCTTCGTGACGTCGGCTCGGCGAAAGTCAGGGAGCTTTGCGAAATAACCGGCGTTTCATCCGCTGTTGTTGATGCTCTTCAAAAGAAGGGAATAATCAGCATCGTTGATGTTGATGTCTATCGCATCCCGAAATCGGTCGTTACGGACAACAAAGGCGAAAGAAAAATTGTTCTTACCGCAATGCAGAATAAAGCCTATTGCGGACTTTTGGATAAGTATAAAAACGGCGGAGGCGTTTCACTCCTGTACGGAATTACCGGAAGCGGAAAAACTTCGGTTTTTTTGAAACTGATTGATGACGTTTTGAACGACGGAAAAAACGTCATCGTAATGGTTCCGGAAATATCTCTCACTCCTCAGATGGTTGCGTTGTTCAAAAGCCGTTACGGAAACGAAGTTGCGATTTTTCATTCGGCTCTTTCTATGGGCGAGCGCAAGGATGAATACCGAAGAGTCAGAAGCGGAGAAGTCAAAATCGTTGTCGGTACCCGTTCTGCCGTTTTTGCTCCTTTTGAAAACATTGGTCTTATTGTAATCGATGAGGAACAGGAACACACATATAAATCCGAATCGTCACCGAGATATCATGCGCGTGACGTTGCCCGTTTCAGGGCAAAATGGCACAAAGCTCTTCTTTTGCTTTCATCGGCAACTCCGAGCATTGAAAGCTTTTCAATGGCAAAAAAAGGCATATATTCGCTTGAAACGCTCACAGAACGATACGGAAGCGCTGTTTTGCCGGAGGTTTCCGTAATTGACCTTAAAGCGGAACGCCAACGCGGAAACAAGCATTATATCAGCCTTGAGCTCCTTGAAAGGCTGAAAGTGAACCTTGAAGAAAAAAAACAGTCAATTCTTTTGATTAACAGAAGAGGATATAACACTTTTGTCGCTTGCGACAGTTGCGGAAGCGTTGTGACTTGCCCTCATTGCAGCATTTCAATGACGTTTCATCTTTCAAACAAAAAGCTGATGTGTCATTATTGCGGTTACACAACAGATTTTAAAACGAAATGCGATGAATGCGGAAAAGAAAATGTCCGCTATTCAGGCTATGGTACTCAGCGTATTGAGGAGGAACTTCAAAATCTTCTCCCGGAAGCAAGGGTCCTTCGGATGGATACCGACTCAAATTCCGGAAGGTACGCATTTGAAAAAAATATTACCGCATTCGGAAACAACGAATATGACATTATGCTCGGAACCCAGATGGTTGCAAAGGGTCTCGATTTTGAAAACGTTACTCTTGTCGGCGTAATTAATGCCGACCAACAGCTTAACAATGATGATTTCAGAAGTGAGGAACTCACGTTTGACCTTTTGACGCAGGTTGTCGGACGAAG
>JAUNFH010000009.1 GCA_030525185.1 Clostridia bacterium | reverse complement strand
ATCTCTTTTTTGAGAACGTCAAACTTCCAGCTTTTGCTTTCAAAAACGAAGAGTTTGTTTGTGACGTAAGCAAAAGCAACGGCCGCAATCCATGCAATCGTGTTCGTGAAAAGATAATACTTCCCTTTGAAAAGAACGTCGAAGCCTTTGAAAACAACGAGGTTCACGAGCGTTGTGAGAACGCCGAAAATGACGTATGTCACGGTTTCCTTATTGACGAGCTTTTTGAAAAGTGCTTTGATTTTTTCCATAGTTCAGTTCCTTATGCAGCTTTTGCGGCCTTTCTTTTTTCTTTGAAATCGTCGATTTTCTTTTCGATTTTCGGCATGACAATCGGATAAAGCTTGTTAACGATGAGAACGCCGATGAGAGCGTAAACAATTCCGACAAGAGCACCGAAAAGAACGTCGGTGCAATAATGAACTTCAACATAAATTCTTGAAAAGCCCATTACGGCAGCGAAAAGAGTGAGCGGAATTCCGAACTTTCTGTCGTACCAAAGAAGCGCAATTGCGGCGGCAAAAGCCGAAGAAGTATGACCGGACGGGAAAGAATAGCTCGTCGGCCTTGAAACAAGTTCGGGGAACTTATAGACCTCATGCCACCAGGAATACACGGTCGGATCAAGGTTAAACGGGCGCGGACGGGCGAAAAGCGTTTTAAGAATCAGGTTGTTTCCGACTTCCATAACAAGAAGCGCAACGATGATTGCCACTCCGGCCTTGCGGTATTTTTTCGTGCACAAAAGCGCAAGCGCAATCGCAATGAAGATTATTCCTCCCTCTCCGAGCGACGTGATAATTACCATCAACTTGTCAAGAAAGCCTCCGTGAATGGTCTGAACCCACTGAAAGACCGAAAGGTCAAAATGCAGGAACGGATCGAACAATGTTTGCATGTGTTTTCTTCCTTTCATTTTTTTCTTATTTTCGGGCCGTGTTTTTTCGGCCGGAAATACGGATTAAAGCTCAAAAAGCTTTTTGAGCTGCTTTGCCGCGCGACCGACGGCAAGGGCGGTGATTTCATCCCCCGCCATGAGTATCGTGTTTCCCCGCGGTATCATAAGCGAGCCGGAGCGAATAACATAAATAAGAACGCAGTCCGACGGAACGGCAAGTTCCATGACGCGCTTTCCGGATTTGCTCCAATTGTCGGGGATTTTATATTCGCTGATGACTGCGGCGGAGTTACTGATGTCAGCAATGAATTTTACGTTTGCGCCGTCAATTTCATGCTCGATGAGGCCGGTAATAATCTGCGTTGTGTCAAGAACGATGTCAACACCGAGACGCTTCATGAGCGCAATGTTCTTATGATTGTTGCTTTTTGAAATTGTCCGTTTTACGGAAAACTGCTTTTTTGCAATTTCGCAGGCGATGAGGTTATCCTCGTCGCAGTCCGTGACGGCAATAAAAGCGTCGCTTTTTCCGACGCTCGCCGAAGCGAGAGTTTCGATTCTCGTTCCGTCGCCGCAATATACCGTTACGTCAAGTGCGCTTGAAATTTTTTCGCAACGCTCTTTGTCCGAATCGATGATTTTGATGATATGGTTTTCTTCAAGAAGGCTTTTTGCGAGGAAATAGCCGAGTTGACCGGCTCCGACAATTACAATTTTCATTGCGTTTTCTCCTTAAATCATTGCAAAAATGAGCATATCGCCGTCATCAATCGTGATGTGATCATGCGAACAGAGCATGAGTTCGCCCGTGTTTTTCTTTTTGACGGCAAAAAGCATTTTATCCTCAAGATTCGGAATTTCGTCAACCGAACGGCCGAGTTCACGCTTTTCGGGCTTTCTCATCACAAAATTGACGCTGTTTCCTCCGATTGAAATTGAGTCGATTTCGTTTGAATCCTCCGTTGCAAGGTTGAAAAAGATGTCGCTTTCAAGCCTCGTCGGGCAGACGGTTTTGAGACCGAATTTTCTGAAAACAGCCTCTCTCGACGGGTCGAGGACGCGAAGATATACCTCCGAGAGACCGAACTCAATGTTTAAAGTCTGGGCAACCATGACGTTGACGGTATCCTTTCCGGTAACAACAAACGCCATATTTGCGCTTTCGCAACCGGCATTTCTGAGGACATCGATATCCGTCACGTCGCCGCAAACCTCAAGCCCCGAAAAATCATCGGAAAGCATTGAGAATTTTTCTTCGTTGCCGTCAACAACGGCAACGTCATAGCCCCTTTCGTCAAGGGCGTTTGCAAGGCGGCTTCCGGTTTTTCCGCAGCCGATGATAATAATATTCATTCACTCACCTCGTAAACGTTTTTGAATTTTACGTCAACCTTTTCTTTTTCGAGAATCAAAACGGCGTAGTTTCCGTTATAAATCGCACCGGGATTCACGGCAAAAATTTTTGAATATGAGTCATAAAAGCAGTCGCTTCTGTGAGTATGACCGTAAAGGGCAACATTCGCCCGAACGCTTTCGGCCTTTTCAAGAAGCGGAAGAAGGCTGCGCTTCACCGAAACGGTGTGGCCGTGGCAGGCAACGATCGTGTTGCCTTCAAGGTGCTTATAAGCAAAATCGTCAAGGTCACAGGAAAAATCATTGTTTCCCCTCACGGCAATGAAAGTTCGCCCGGGAAATTCCTTTTTCATTTTTTCAAGGTCATTTGCACCGTCACCGAGGAAGAAAACGATTTTGCATTCCCCTTCTCTTTCGATTGCGCGGGAAAAATTCGTTGTGTTTCCGTGACTGTCGGACAAAACGAGAACCTTCATTCATAATCACCGCCGAAAAAACATAGATATCATTATGACATTGTATCACATTACGGGAGGTTTTTCAATGGATAACGAAACAAAAATGAACACGGAAAAAATCAGAGAACTTTTTGAAAAAGAAAAAGAAAAGGAGAAAAGCGGGGTTCTTGACGTCGGCTCGTTCATCGACGAAAACCTTTCGCCTTCCGACGCCGAAAAACTCAAAAGCGCAATGAAAAACCCAAAACTGATCAAATCAATCCTTTCCTCACCGCAGGCGCAGAAGTTCTTTGAAAAATTTTCCGACAAGGGTAAAAATTCATGAACCTTGAAAGCATCAATCCGCAGGAGCTTTCCGAGCTTTTTTCCTCTTTGAGCGAAGAAGACGTTGAACAGCTCAAAAGCGTTGCCGCCTCATTCTTTTCCCGGGGAGAAAAAGAAAAAAAGGAAGAAGAAAAAAGGCCGCCGAATCCGGAAAACGAACAGCCCGACCTTGAAAGCATGAAAAAAATCATGAGCATTTTGAAGCTTCTCAAAAGCGACGTTCATGACCCTCGGTGCGACCTTCTTTATGCGCTCAGACCGATGCTCAAAGAAAGTCGGCGCGAAAAGGTTGACCAAGCGGCAAAAATGCTCAAGCTCCTTTCCGTCCTTCCGAAACTTCGGGAACTTGACAACTGAGACGAGGTGAGAAAAAAATGGCGCAGGACCTTTCAAAAGAGGACTTTTCAAAAATGCAGCAACAGGCAATCAACCGCGTAAAAGAAATGCAGCGTCAGGCAAAAGCCGAAAAAGAAAACGAACCGAAAAGGATTTTTGAACCGACGGAAGAAAAAGAAGCTCCGAAACCGCCGGTGATTAAAAAAGTACACACGAAAAACAAAAGAACGGTTTCGGCTTTTCTTGAAACGGACAGCGACGTTGCGCTGATTCTTCCGCTCATTCTTCTTTTGCAAAGAGACGGTGCGGATGAAATGTTGATTCTCGCTCTGCTTTATATCATGGCATAACGCAAAAGAGGTTGCGGCGGCAAACGTCCGTCACAACCTCTTTTCATTCGGGTTCATTCAATTGATTTCATAAGTCCTGAGGAAAACGCAGACCGTTTTGTCATAATCGGCAATCACAAAGCGCATTTTTCCCTCCGGAGTGAAAGTCAGGGTGATTCCCTCCGTTTCGCAACCGAAAATTCCGGTCACGGTTCTTGAAAAACATTCGGCAACGTTTCCGCTTGAAAGGTCAACCGTTTTTACGGTTTTAACGTTCTTCGGGTCAAGCGGATCAAGATTCACATAAAGCTTTCCGTCGTGATAAACTCCGCCCTGAACGCGGTCAATTTCGGACGAAAGGTCAATTTTTTTCGCAAAGCTCATGTCGGAAAGATTGAAAGCAAGAATATACTTTGCGGTGTGGAACGGCGAAGTATAAAGAAGATTATTGTCGGAATCGACGGCACACCAGGGAATTCCGTCATAAAGATATGTACTGTCAAGAGCAAAATATTTTCCGGTATATTCAAGAGTGTTTTTGTCAAAAAGAAGAACAAGCGGATTTTCGTTGCTTCTGTGTTCGACCGGAGCATAAATCGTGTCTCCCAAAAGAGAGATTGCCCCAATGTGATCATAGCCTTCTTTTGTGAATTTGCGCGGAAGAGCGGAAAGGTTCTTTTTGACTGTCTCCCCCGTTTTCATGTCGATTTTTGAAAGAGCCGTCATATAAAGCTTTGAAATTGCGCCGGAGGTATAATAGAATTCCCCGTCGTTGCAAAGACCTTGTCCGGCAACGAAAGCGCCCGAAAGAACATACTGATTCTGAGAAACGATTTTTACTTCGCCTTCAGAATTCGGCATCGGACTGATTACCATGCACACGGCGGCAATCACACTGATAAAAACAGCTTTTATTCTTTTAAGAACAGACACAGTTTTCATTAAAAATTCTCTCCTTTTTTGTTGAACTTCAACAAAAATATTGTATATCGGCAAAGTCCGTTTTTCAACAAAAATTATATGAACTTTATTAAAAATTCATGTACGGGCTTTTTAATTCGGAAAAAAGCGTGACGCAAAAAAGCCGCCGAAATAATCGGCGGCCATAATTTTAAAATTACGAATTAATAGCTTCGTACTCGCTTTTTCTCTCCTCGGCAAGTTCGCGAAGAATTTTTGCGTTGACGTTTCCTTTTCCTTTGTGGCGATAAGGGATTATGCAAAGAATCGCATACATTATAAAACCGCCGACAAAGTTAAGGACAATGTCACCCATTGTATCCATCAGGGCAAAGCGCATCGGATCCGAGACGGGAAAAAGGTTGAAAATTTTGCTCGGATCGCCGCCTGCGGTTTTAAGAGCGTTTGCATAGCTCCAATGCTGAGCGTCTCCGCCGAAAAATTGGTCATATGTAAACTCAAAAACCTCCCATGCGCTCGAAAAAACAAAGCCGAGTCCCAAAGCGCAGAGATTCGCAATTTGATGAGGACAGGTCTTTTTGAATTTCAGCTGGGTCGCCGCAACGTATTCATATCCGATATAAACGGCTTCGGCGGTTCCGAGTGCGTGAAGAATCTTGTCAAAACCGGGAACGGTATAATAAAAATTGAGGTATGCTCCGCAGAACGAACCGAGGAAAAAGCCGAACGCGGTTATATTTTGAAAACGCGGCGAAAGAAAACGCAGCCTGTTATTCTTCGGGAAAAGCAGGCAAATTTCATAAGCGAACATTCCCAAAAGATTCGCAAACATCTGAATGACCGGGTTGCTTCCGTCATAGTCCTTTCCGTTCACGATTGTGTCGATTATTCCGAAAACCATGAGTCCTCTGAGTATCCACCACCAAACGAGTTCAGCTTTTTTACATTCGGAAAAAATATGTTTAAAATAGTTTTTAACCGCATTTTTCATATACATACCTCCTTGTTTTGTATAATAATAGCATGAGCTTAAACGGTATTATTGAATATTAGGAACTTTGACACAATGTTTACTTTTTTGTAATATTATTGAAAGGCAATCTTTCTTTTTGTTGACAAATCATATTATCGGTGATAATCTTAAACACGGTATAAACAAAAACGAAACGGAGTGTTCTTTTGACTATACTCACGGAAAAGCGAAAAAGCGATTGCAGGATTTTGAAAAAACGATGACCTTCATGTGTTTTCTCAAAGTTCGCTTTATACACGACATTCCGGAAAAAGACAAGGAGTTTTAAGGAAACAATTATGATTGAAATCAGAAAAGTTGAAAAAAAGGAAAAAGACGAAGCGATAAAAACCGCCTGTGACATATTTTTTGAAGAACAGGATATTCCAAAAGAACTGACAGACATCAAGGCCGAATTCTCGCCCGTTTGGTGGGGTGCGTTTTCGGACGGAAAACTCGTCGGAACGGTCGCCGCATACAAAGAAGACGGTGTTCGGCACATGGGTCGGCTCACCGTCAGGGAAAGTATGAGAGGTCGGCACCTCGCAACCGAACTTGTGAAAACAGTGTTGAAAGAGCTTTTTGAAGAAGGAGAACCCGAAGTCCGCCTTGACGCGAGAGAAGCAACAAAAAGAATTATTCTTTCCTTCGGCGGAGAGGTTATCGGTGAGGAATACAGGTTTTTCAAAAGCACCTGCGTTCCCGTCAGAATTACGAAAAAGCAGTTTGAAACGAATAACCGATGAAGTAAATAAGACATAAACAAAGCAGCGTTAAGCCGATTCTTACGAATGACTCAACGCTGTTTTTTCAGTTTCGTTCCATCGAAACGTCGTTATAATGCGCTTTTCTTTGTTTGCTTTTGATTGTTCTTCTGACGAGAAGGCCGTGAAGCGCCTCTTTGTCAAAGGGAAAGAGCGGGTAAAGATAAGTGTAGCCGTCAACGGTTTTCGTTGTGCAAATCACAAGAAGAATAATCACAAGTCCGGCAACAAAGCCCCAAACTTTGAAAACCGCGGTAAAAATCAAAAGAAGCGTTCTTGAAATTTTGATTGCATAGCCGAGTTCGTAGCTTGCCTGAGTAAAGTTTGAAATTGCGGCGAAAGCCATGAACAAAACAACTTCCGAAACGAACCAACCGGACGAAACCGCAAATTCGCCGAGGACAAGCGCGCCGACAACACTGAAGGAATTACTCAGAGCACTCGGAGTATTGAGTGAAGCAAGGCGAAGAGTGTCAATCACAAACTCAATAACAAGAAGCTGAGCTATGAGCGGAACGCTGTTCGGTTCCTTCACAAGAAGGAATTTGAAATTTTCAGGAATTCTTTCGCCGTAAAGCGTCAAAAGATACCACGCCGGAACAAGAAGAAGCGAAAGCGCAAAAACAAGAGCGCGAATATAACGAAGAAAAGTTCCGATCATCGGCGGAAAGTAATAATCGTTAACGTCCTGGATAAAATCAAAAACACCGGTCGGAAGAATCATCGCCGACGGCGAACCGTCAGCAAGAACAACAACGTTTCCGTCATAAATACAGGCCGCAGCGGCATCCGGACGCTCGGTATATCTCACCTTCGGGAACGGATTCCAAGGCTGGGACGGAACAAGACATTCCCGAAGGCTCTCCTGGCTCATTGTCAGACTCGAGACTTCAATCGAACTGAGCTTTTTTTCAATCGAAGAAAGTTGCTTTTTGTTCACGCTGTCTTCAAGAAAGCAAACGACAACGTCGGTTTTGGATTCGCTGCCGATTTGAAAAGCCTTGAAAGTCAGCTTCGGATTGCGGATTTTTCGCCGTATCAAAGCGGTATTGAAAATCACGGTTTCGACAAAGCCCTCATGGGCGCCGCGAAGAACTTTATCCGATTCCGGTTCCTGAACGTCACGGGCAGGGTAAGTTCGCGCGTCGATTATTATCGCTTCGCAGTAACCTTCGACAATCATCCCGATTGCACCGGAAAGAACAAACGTTGTGAACGTTTCAAGGCTTTTTTCAACGCTCGATTCGATATAGGTTATATGACTGTCAAGAAGATCTTTCGCCGTCGGACATTCTTTCATTTCCTTTTCGGTAAGCTTGCTGATATATTCAAGCATTTTTTCAAACATTTCATCCTTGACAAAACCGTCGATGCAATAAAAAGTGACGCGCTTTCCGCCGGCTTTTATGCGTTTGACGAGAATATCAAAGCTCTCACCGACGCGAAGTTTTCGGTTGATCATTGCAAGATTTTCTTCATAGCTTTTTTCAAAATCGCTCATTAAATCACCGAAAATATTTTCGGCAAAACCTTCAATTTTATTCAGAATTGTTTTTTAAAAGGTTCTGTAACCGTTGTAAAGTTCAACGATTGCGTTCCATGTCAGCGGGCCGACATAGCCCGTCACCGGCATTCCGTAAAGCGACTGAACGGCCTCAACCGCACGAATTGTTTGCGGGCCGTAAACGCCGTCAACGGTTACGGGCGGAACGGCGTCAAGATTTTGAGAAATTACACGAAGATAAGTCTGAAGCTGTTCAACGGCTTTTCCCGTTGCTCCTTCCGTGATGACATAACCCGGATAAATAAGCGACGAATATGACTGAAATTCAAAGGGAAGCGAATTGACCGTTCTTCGGTATTCCTCAAGAATCGCGTTCCACGTTCCCTCGCCGACGATTCCGTCGGGCGTAAGTCCGTGTTCGCGTTGGAAAGTCTTCACCGCGTTTTCCGTGTCTTCCCCGAAAATTCCGTCAACGGTTACGGTCGGAAGCGTATTATTGAAATACGCAAGAAAATTCAAATAATACTGAATAATCGAAACGGGCTGTCCCCGGTCGCCTCTTCGCAAAGGATAAGGGAAAAGACGTTCGGCTTCGGTGATTGTGATTCCCTCGGAATAAAGCTCCGAAAGACGTTTCACGGCGTTATATATCCGGCGAATTGCGTACCACGTTGCCTCGCCGACAACTCCGTCGGGAGTAAGGTTGAAAACACGCTGAAACTGTTTGACTGCGTTTTCCGTTGTCCGTCCGAACGAACCGTCGGTTCGCGGAATTTTCGGAATGCTCGGATAGTTTTGAGAAATGCGGTTAAGCCAGCGCTGAATTTCAAGGACATTGTTGCCGACATCGCCGACCCTAAGCGGCGTTCCGGGATAGGTTTGAAAAGAAGGCGCAACGTCGGCGCGCCTTAAATTAATGTCGTCGCCGTAATAATATTGCAAAATTTCATAAGGCGTATATCCGCGATTCGCAAGACTCACCGTTCCCCATTGGGAAAGGCCGGGACAGGAAACGTTGATTCCGTCGCAATATTCGGTGTAATACGGCTGAACCGTGCCTTCCTTTACGACATAAGTATTGAAAATTTCATCGACTATCCGAGAGATATTTCCGAAGTAATCGCGTCCGTACTGAAAAGCCTGGTCATACTGAGTTGAATTCGTGATGTCAAAATCATAGCCTCTTGAGCGGTAATACTCAAGATATATCCGATTGAGGGCGAGCGAAATTTGGGCAATCACGTTTGCCCTTATCGCATTTTCGGGCCAGGTCGGATAAATTTCGCTCGAAGCAACGTTTTTGATGTAATCGGAGAACGGAACGGTCACATTCCTTGCGTTTGAGTCGGGTGGGCCGAGATGAACGGTGATGTATTCCGGAACGACAACGGCGTCAGGCATTGCTCTCCCCGCCTTTCATCAAAAGCTCGTTTGGTTCGCTTTCGGTCACGTCTGTGTTATCCCTTTCGTCCGTTCCGAGAGGAAGAAGCTGTATGTTCTGAATCGATTCGACGCCGGAAAAAACGGGAACGCCGAGATACTTCCGCTTTTGGAAATACGGATGAGAAACGGTTATGTCATACTTTGAATACGGCGGCTTTTCCTGCGGTGACTGAGAAAACGACTTTTTTGGCGCGGGAAGAAGAATACTTCCGACAACACCGTTCGTGTTTGTGTAACCGTCAAAATACACCTTCTTATTGTCCGCTCCGGTGATTACGACGTGGGAGGAAGAAACGGGATATGCACGGTTTGCCATAAAGACCTGAACTTTCAGCGAACCGAGGGATTCCTGATACGGCTCATTTTCTTCAAAAACGACATTTTCATCGTCGGGAATGAAAGTTTCGTCAAGATTGCTTTTTTCTTCGTCGGAGCTTTCCGCCACCGGAAAAACGCCGAACCGTTCGGCTTCGGTTCTTTCCGTTTCTTTTTCCGAAGATTCCGGTTCGGTTTGAGGTTCCTTTAATTCGGGCGTTTCTTTTTCTTCATTCGTTTCGTTGTAAGCGGCCGAAACCGAAACGGCTTCTTCCTCAATTTCGGCGGTTGCCGGTTCGCTTTCGTCAAAAGAGGGAGAAAGAATTTCCCTTTCAATCGAGCGGCGTTTTGCGTCAACAAGCTCTTTTTTATATCGTTCGATCATCGAATCAAAGCTGTTCATTCTTATCACCTTTCACAATATATTCACGCTATTTTATGAAAGGTTAAGGAAGAATGTGATTTTTGAGTGCGGCTCGGTTTTTGTTTTCCGTTCAATCGAATATTGTGTGGAGATGACGTATCCGAAAAGAAAAAAAGCCGTCAAAAAATTGACGACTCTCAAAACCGATTCATTCTCCCCATACGGAGAGTGTGACGGTTGTTCCCTCTTCAAATTCAAGTCCGGCAACGAGCGACATCGTATAGACCGTTCCGGGAGTTCGGCTTCCGTCGTTTTCTTTGATTACCTTTTGAACAACAAATCCGTCCTTCGTGAGAAGCGAATATGCATCCTCATATTTCATTCCCATCACGTCTCTGAGAACGACATACGGCTTTCCGCTGCTGACAACGATTTTGATTTTTGTTCCCTGCTCAACGGTTTTTCCGGCCGGGATACTTTGAGAAATGATTGAATTTTTTTCAACTTCACGGCTCGGTTCAAACGAAAATTCAATGTCAAAATTTTCATTAAAAGTTTTGCTGCTTTCAATGTCACGATATGTCAGCTGAGTAAAATCGGCAACAATTACGCTTTTTGAAATCGGAGCCGAGCTTTCGGTTGTTTCCGGCGGTTTTGTCGTGTGTTCCTTCGTTTCGCCGTTCATCGGGAGAAACGTCATTGCGGAAAGGGCTTTGTCAAGGAACGGAACATCGAAGTATTTATAAAGGAGCGTTGAATATGCCGTTACGAACACCATCGCCGCAACCAAAAGAGCGGTGAGAATCACCTTGAGGGTGATTGAAGAACCGGATTCCGGAAGTTCGTTTTTTTGAGGCGGCAAAGTCGGCTTTTTTTCCTTCTCCGGCGGCTTGTCCGCCTTCGGTTCGGAAACGGCGGTTTTGGGCTGCGTTTCTTCTTTTTTGATCCGTGATTTCGCTTCGTCAGCCGCTTCCGCCCGTTCGGGATAAAGAAGCGTAAAAAGTTCGTCAACGGTTTTTATTCTTGCTTCAGGATAAACGGCAAGAGCGGAAAGAATCGTTTCAATCGCCTTTTTGTCAAGTTCTTTTGCGTATTCCTGCGGAATGAACATTGAATCGTTCACCGCGCGTTCCGCGGCGTTTTGAGGTCTGATTCCGGTCAGAACTTTATACATCACGGCCATCACGGAATAAACGTCGGTATATGTTCCGACATGAAGGCGGCGGTCGGAAAGCTCAATCGGCGCAAAACCGGAAGAGGAAAGCGCACGAAGCTCAATCACATCAGACTTCGTTTGCGGAATTGAAAAGCCGGAAAGATGAAGTTTTCCGTCGGACCCGACGAGAATCGTTTCGGGCGAAACAGCCGCATGAACAATTCCGTTCGCATTCAGTTTTCTCAATGCGATGAGAATCGGGCGAAAAACGTTTTTCACCCTTTCCCAATTGAATTTTTCTTCAGACGATGAAAGATAAGTTTCAAGATTAATCGACTCAAGCTTTTCGCAAACGGCATATGCGGTTGAGTTCGCCGAAAAAATCTCCTTCACGGTCGGAAGGGCCGGAGTACGGTTAAGCGACATGAGCGTTTTCCAAAGTTTTACAAAACTTTGAAGGCAGGACTCATACATTGCGCCGTAACCGACGCGAACGCTCACGGAAGGTTCCCCTTCACCTCTGACAATAAGATTTTTCGGGAGAAATTCACAGACGGAAACCGGAACATTGTTTTGAAGGTCAAAGCCCGAATAAACAACACAGTCGGTTGAGGAATCGGTACAAAACCCGATAAGATATCTTCCGCCGAGAACATACCTTTTTTGCAAAAGCGGCGCATGCTGAGGTTCTCTTACGTTTTTTGAGCAGTTCGGACACACCTCCGCCCCGAAGGGAAGTTCATGCATACAGCAAAGACAAATATTTTGAAGATCCACCGCAAGACACCTCCGTTACGCACAAAAAACTGTTTGTGCTTTTCAAAAAATTCGGTTTGTAATATATTACATTTTTACGGCAAAAAAGTCAATATAAGCAATGCGACCGAATATTACAAATCTTTTAAGTTTTTTCCTCAAACATCTTTCTGAGGTTTTCAATCGCCTTTTTTTCAATTCTTGAAACATATGAACGGGAGATTGAAAGTTTTTTTGCAACCTCCCGCTGAGGAAGACAGCGTTCGCCCGAAAGGCCGTAACGTTCGATAATTATTTCCCTTTCGCGTTCATCTTCAAGAGCGTTGATGAATTCATAAAGTTTTTTCGTCTTTTGCTTGAGGTCAATGTCGTCCGTGATTGTGTCTTCAACATAAATGATGTCAATGAGCGTGAGCGGGTTCCCCTCGCTGTCGGTATCGATCGGTTCATTGATTGACATCACCCCGGCATCCTTTTTTCCTCGGCGAAAATGCATAAGAATTTCGTTTTCAATGCACCGCGCGGCATAGGTTGCAAGACGAATGTTCTTTTCGGGCTTAAAGGAGTCAATCGCTTTGATGAGGCCGATTGTTCCGATTGAAATGAGGTCCTCCTGTTCGGAACAATTTGCATAATACTTTTTTATTATGTGGGCAACAAGACGGAGATTATGCTCAATGAGTTCATTGCGCGCAGAAGAATCTCCGCTTTTCATTTTTTCAAGAAGTTCCTTTTCGCGCTGAGCCGAAAGCGGTTTCGGAAAAGAACTTCCCGAACCGAGATGAAGAAAAGAAAAAACAAGGTTTTGAAGAACCGTTCTTATGAGCTCAAACATAGCGTTTCCTCCCGAAAATATGTATACGGTTTTATAATACATTCTATTTTGCTCTTTGCGCTCATAGTCTTAAAGAACTTGTACTTCTTTTCAAACAAAAAAGCGTCCTTTCGAGACGCTTTTTCAAAATTATGGAATTGTGAAATCACTTTCCGTCTCTTTCACGGATAACGAACCTTGTCGGCGTTCCTTCAAGGCCGAAAACTTCACGAATCTGGTTGTCGATATAGCGCTGATAGCTGTAATGGAAAAGATCTGCTTTATTGACAAAGCAGACGAATGTCGGCGGTCTTGTCGAAGCCTGGGTCATATAATAAATTTTAAGACGTTTTCCTTTGTCTGTCGGCGGCTGAACACGTGCCGTTGCGGCGGCAAGAACATCGTTGAGCTTTCCGGTTGAAATTCGCATTGCGTTTTGCTCGTCAACAAATTTAATCAGCTCAAAAAGTCTGTCAAGGCGCTGTCCGGTTTTTGCGGAAATGAAGATAATCGGAGCGTAGGACATGAACGAAAAATCGTTCATCAGCTTTTTACGGTAAGAATCCATGGTTTTTCCGTCCTTTTCAACGGCGTCCCATTTATTGACCGCAACAATGCAGGCTTTTCCCATTTCATGCGCGATTCCGGCAACTTTTGAGTCCTGCTCGGTGAAGCCTTCAACCGCGTCAATCATGATTACGCAGACGTGCGCCCTTTCAACCGCCATTTTTGCACGGATAATGCTGTACTTTTCAAGCTGGTCGTCAATGCGGCTTTTTCGTCTCATTCCGGCGGTGTCGATGAAAACAAAATCGCCGAACTCGTTTGAAATATAGGTATCGGTCGCGTCGCGCGTTGTTCCGGCAATATCGGAAACGATTGCTCTCTCCTGACCGGAAATTGCGTTGATGAGCGAGGATTTTCCGACATTCGGCTTTCCGATTACGGCAACGCTGATGAGGTTTTCCTCTTCTTCCTCGGTGTAATCGGGAAGATACTTTATAACTTCGTCGAGCAAATCGCCCGTTCCGTGGCCGTGAACGGCGGAAACACCGATCGGGTCGCCGAGACCGAGATTGTAAAACTCATAAAAGTCCGCAGGAAGCGCACCGACCGTGTCGCATTTGTTGACGCAAAGAACAACCGGTTTTCCGCTGCGCTGAAGCATTGAAGCAACCTCGCTGTCCGTTGCGACAACGCCGGAGCGAACGTCGCAAACAAGGATGATCACGTTTGCGCTTTCAATCGCAAGCTGCGCCTGGCGGCGCATCTGTTTTAAAATTATATCGTTTGAATAAGGCTCGATTCCGCCGGTATCGACAAGCAGAAAATGACGTGAAAGCCATTCGCAATCGCCGAAAATTCGGTCTCTCGTCACACCGGGGGTATCGTCAACAATTGAGAGCCGCTGACCGACAAGTTTGTTAAAAAGGGTGCTTTTTCCCGTGTTCGGGCGGCCGACAATCGCAACAACAGGTCTTGCCATATTTTTTCCTCCTTCATATTCCGAGTATATTATCAAGAAGCGCAAAGCCGTCGTTCTGGTCGGTAACACCAACGTTCACCGAAAGAGCGGTTTCAACGTCTTCGACGGAAACGTCGTCAAGAAAAACGTCGCCCTCCGAACGGAGCATGACCGACGGTATTATAAGCGTTTGCGCGTGATTTTTGTCTTTAATCTGAGCGATAAGGTCTTGTCCTGTGACAAGGCCGGCAACGGTTATACTATGACCGAAAAAATCGTTTTTAACCGTGAAAACGTCCGCCCTGACGTTCGGATATTTTTTATTCACAAGAGAAACGAAGTATTCGATAAGCGGACTTGCCGCAACTCCCGTCACAAGCGAAACCCGACGTTCCTCTTTTTCGTCATAATCGCACGTTTCAAGCGCGGCGGAAAATTCGCTTTCAAGGTTTTTCCAAAGGCCGACGCCGTTTTCAAGCTGGGGGTAATCTTCGTAATAATCCTCCTCGGGCATCGGCATCTCGGCTTTGAGATAAAACTCGTCGGCACAGTACGCAAGGCGCGTGCCGTACTTTTCTTTACACTTATCGCCGAAGGAATCGACAATCGAGATAACCTCGCGTGCAGTCTCTTTTGTGTACGCTTTAAGTGCGGGAAGTCCTTCGCGGAACTTTGTGAGCCCGACGGGTACGGCGGCAATGCTTTGAATCGACGGGCGAAGTTTTTCAAGCTCGGTGAGACTGAATTCAAGTTCTTTTCCGTCGTTGATTCCGGGGCAGAGAACAAGCTGAGTATTGAGCTGAATTCCCGCATCGGCAAGGCGTTTAAGAATTGAAAGGCACTCCCCTGCGTGCTTATTCTTCATCATTTCGACACGCAGAGCCGGATTCATGGTATGAACCGAAACATTGACGGGGCTTATGTGCATTTCAATGAGACGGTCAACGTCATGTTCGGTGAGGTTTGTGAGCGTGACATAGCTTCCAAAAAGAAAGGACATTCGCGAATCGTCATCTTTGAAGTAGAGCGTTTCACGCATACCGGGCGGAAGCTGATCAATGAAGCAAAACACGCACTTGTTTTTGCAATGGTGCTGTTTATCCATGAGATAGGTATCAAACTCAAGGCCGATATCGTCGTATTCTTTTTTATGAAGCTTCACTTTTTTTGCTTTTCCGTTTGAAATAAGCGCAAGAGTGAGCTTTTCTTCTTTGATATAAAAGCGGTAATCAAGAACGTCGTTAATCTCATGGGAATTGACCGAAATGAGAACATCGCCGGGTTTAATGCCCTTCTTGTCGGCTATTGACTTTTTGATTACTTCGCTGACAAGAACAGACATTTTTTCTTTCCTCCGTAAAATATCTATTATCTGTTATCTATTATCTAAAACTAAAATTTTTGTAGAGTCTCATGAGTCGGCACGGGTCCGACCCGTACGAATAAACCGTGCATTGTTCTTTGGTAATCCACCGTTTTCTTTATTTAAACTGAGATAATACATAACAGATAATAGATTTTTCTTTGATTTTCAATCAAAGAAAAAGGCAGAGGAAGCAAAACGCTGCTTCTCTGCCTTTCATCAGTTCAAAGGCGATGAAAGCCGAAAACCGGCAATCAACTTAGTCCTCGTCCTTAGCAACAACGAGCTTGCCCTTATAATAACCGCAGCTGCCGCATACCTTATGCGGTACTGTATATTCACCGCACTGTTTGCATCTGACAAGTGTCGGAGCGTCGAGCTTCCAAACGTTTGAACGTCTCTTGTCTCTTCTTGCCTTTGATACTCTTCTCTTTGGTACTGCCATGACCAGCACCTCCTTATAAAAATAATTAAATAAACAAAATCATTCGTCGAGCATTGAAAGCAGAGCCTCAAGTCTCGGGTCAATCTCCTTTTTGCAGGAGCATTGTCCTTCATTGAGATCCGCACCGCAGGTTGGGCAGACGCCCTTGCAGTCTTCCTTGCAAAGAAGTTTGCTCGGCAAGTAAAGATAAATGTCTTCTAAAGTGAGCCTTTCGATATCAAGACCTTCGGGCGGAACAACGATGAATTCGTCCTTGTCCTCTCCGCTGAGCTTTGAAACGAGGATATGCTCAACGGGAACACGAAATTTTTTCGTAAACTCGCAGGCACAGCGGTCGCAAAGCGCAGTAAAATCAAAAGCGGCAACGGCCGAAAGAGTCACAACTCCAGCGCGGTTGACAATTTCTCCCGAAAGAGCGACAGGCGTTGTGAATGGAAACACACCGTCAAACTCCTCCTTTGAAAAATCAAACGAGCAGTCAAGCTTCAACTTTTCGATTCCGCCGTTAAGCAGACTTTCAAGCGTGATAATCATAACTCACCTCATAATAACGTATAACATTATATAGACATTGAAACATTTTGTCAAGTGATTTTTAAAGAAGTGTTGAAGAAAAAAAGCGAAAATTTTTCTTTTCCTCAGCGGACCTTGTAAACATTCGCTTCAAACGGAGTGAGCGGTTCTTTTCTGTCCGCATTTACGTTTGAGGCAATGAGAGTGTAATTTTCCGTTCCGGGAGTTCTCTTTGCCCTTTTTGAAGTGAGGTTAAGCTCGACGAAATATTCGCCGTCGCCTTCAAGCGTTCTGGAATAAGTCAAAACGTCGGAGAACTTTTCGTTTTCAAGCTTGAAATCGCCGTAAACGAAGGCCGGATGCTCATGACGAAGGGCAATCATCTTTTTGAAGAAATTCAAAACGGAATTCTTCTTCTTTTCTTCGTCTTCAACATTGATTGTTTTATAATTCGGGTTGACTTCAATCCACGGCTTTCCGGTGGTGAACCCTGCGTTTTCGCTTTCGTTCCATTGCATCGGGGTTCTTGCATGGTCACGGGAACCCGCCCAAACAATGTGATAAGCCTCGCTTGCGCTCTTTCCTTCGGCGCAAAGCTCGTTGAACTTGTTGAGACTTTCAACGTCGCGGAAGTCGTCCATCATGCGGAACTCGCTGTTGCTCATTCCGATTTCCTGTCCCTGATAAACAAACGGAGTTCCCTTGAAAGTCATCTGCATCATGCAGAGAAGTTTGCTCATTTCTTCGCGATAGAAACCGTCCGGACAAACCTTTGAGGTCATTCTCGGCCAATCGTGGTTTTCAAAGAAAACAACCGGCCAGCAGTGGTTTCCGTAATGAAGTTGCCACTTGACAAGTTCTTTTGCCATCGGGCGAAGGTCGTATTTATAATCTTCAAAGCGTTTCTTTCCGGGGTTATCCATATGATCAAACGAGAAAACAACGCTGAGTTCTTTTCTGTAATCCCCCGTCATGAGCTTGCTCATTTCGATTCCGGTTCCCTGACATTCTCCGACGGTGAACGCGTCATACTTTGAAAAAGTGTTTTCATTCATTTCACGGAGATACTCATGAAGTCTGGGACCGTAGAAATAATGTTCAACGCCCTTGAAGCCCATGAGCGCTCCGACGGTTTCGTGGCCGTCCGGAAGACCCGGAGTTTTTGAAATGAAGCTGATTACGTCAAGGCGGAAGCCGTCAACACCCTTTTCAAGCCACCAGTTGATCATGTCATAAAGGTCATGGCGAAGGTTCTCGTTTTCCCAGTTGAGATCCATCTGCTTTTTTGTGAAAAGGTGAAGCGCCCACTGTTTTCTTTCGGGATAATAATTCCATGCGCTTCCGGAGAAGATTGAATCCCAGTTGTTCGGCGGTGTAACGTCGTCGCCGTTCTTTCCGTCTTTCCAGATATAGTAATCTTTATACGGCGAATTTTCGTCATGAAGTGCGCTTTGGAACCATTCATGCTCGTCGGAGCTGTGGTTGATAACAAGGTCCATGATAAGCTTCATGTCACGCTTATGAATTTCGGAAAGAAGGGTGTCGAAGTCTTCCATTGTTCCGAATTCTTTCATGATTTTGCGGTAATCGCGGATATCGTAACCGTTGTCATCGTTCGGCGAATCATAAATCGGGCTGCACCAAATTGCGTTGACGCCGAGCGACTTAAGGTAATCGAGTTTGCTTATAATACCCTGCAAATCACCGATTCCGTCGCCGTTTGAGTCACAGAACGAACGGGGATAAATCTGATAAAAAACAGCCTCTTTCCACCACTTCGGTTCAATCGGTGCGTCGTCTTCAAGCGGGGCATCCTTTTCGCTGTTGAGAATTCCGATGAGCGAATCGATGAATTCATCGTCGATTTTTCCCATTGTGAGCTTTTGAATTCCGGAAAGTTTGAGGTTTCCGACCGGGGTTTTGGTGATTACGGAAAGGTCAAGTCCCGCGGCGTAAAGCGCTTTTGCAAGAATATCGTGACCTGCCGGAGATTTAAGAATATCTTTAATTTTTGTTTCTCTTGTAACGATAAAGCTTTCCATGGTTTTCCTCCGTTCGCCTTTTCGGCGCTTTCTTTTCTTAGGATTATATCATACACCAGAAAAGAAGTTTTTTCAAGCAAAAAAAATCGCTTAATTTGAGCCGTGTTTTTCCCGCTTGCGTTCAAATTGTAAAATTTTTTCTTTTCCTTGACGAAGTTGCGTAAAAGGTGCGACTTTTTCCTTTTTTGAGCCTTAAAATGAAAGGAGTTTTTCTTTCGCAAAAAAACTACAGAAACGGAAAAATCAAAGTATGAAGAATAAAAACAGACTTTACGGCTACACGATAATGAGCAACGAGCATCTCAGAGAAAAGGAAATGAGTCTCAAGGCAAAGGGGCTTTTTTCATTGATGCTTTCCCTTCCGGAGGATTGGAATTACTCAATCAACGGGCTTTGTAAAATTTGCAGAGAGAACAAAAGCGCAATCAAAAGCGCCCTTTCCGAGCTTAAAGATTTCGGCTATCTCGAAATTGTCATGAAGCTTCCGAACGAAACCGAAAGCGGAAGAATCGAATATGAATACCGAATTTTTCAACATCCCGTGAGCGTTAAAGAGAGATACGGAAAAGAAGCTTCTGTTTTTCAAGCCTCCGAAAACCGCACACAATTAAATAAAGAGGAAATAATTAAAAAAATATCAACCAAAGAGAAAGAAAACCATGTAAAAGAAAGTGCAAAAAAGAACGATGTTGAAAACCTTGATTCGGGCGTTATGTCCATCGGCGAAATGGACGAGTTTGTCAAAAGGTATTACTTGCTTTCCCGCTGAAAAAAGCAAAAAAAGCCGCCGTATTCTCAATCTCGAACACGGCGGAATTTCAACGGATAAACTCAGGTTTGAGCTGCGCCGTCAACCGAAATAACGTCTCCGGTGACATAACTTGCCATATCGCTTGCGAGGAAGAGGAAAACGTTTGCAACTTCTTCCGGCTCGCCGATACGTCCGAGAGGAATCGGAGCGGCAACCCTTTCAACCATTTCCGGCGGCAAAGCGGCAACCATGTCGGTGCGTGTTACGCCGGGAGCAACCGCATTAACGCGGATACCCGCACGGCCGAGTTCGCGCGCAAGACTCCTTGTGAGACCGTTGACGGCGAACTTGCTTGTCGGATAGCCGACGCCGCTGGGCTGGCCGTAAAGGCTGACCATTGAGCTTGTGTTGATAATGCAACCGCTTTTTGCTTCGCGCATGAACGGTTCAACAGCCTTGCAGCCGTTGAACACGGCGGTAACGTTGAGATCCATGATTTTTTTGAAGTTTTCCGGTGTATACTGCGAAAGCGGTTCTCTTGCGGAAATTCCGGCGTTATTGACAAGAATATCAATTTTTCCGAAAGTTTTGACAACTTCCTTGACCGCATTGTTGACCTCATCGAATTCAGCAAGATTCGGCCACATTCCGATTACTTCATATGAAGCGTTTTCGTTTTTAAGTTCGGCAAGAGCCTTGTCAACGGTCTCTTTTCTGCTTCCGAAAAGAGCGACTTTTGCGCCGTTTTGAAGATATGCACGAACAACGGCAAGACCGATTCCGCGTGTTCCGCCGGTTACGATTGCAACTTTTCCTTTGAGCATTATAATCAATCCTTTCATGACTTTTTTCTTCGGATTTTATCCTTTTAAAGTATAGGAGCAAAAAAGCAAAAAGTCAAGGACGAAAAAGACAAACCGTACTTTTTTTAAGGAAGCAAAAACCGACATCGGTTTTTATTAGATTTCGATTACGGCATTCTGTCGACCGGTGCGAGAAGAATTTTTCCCGTTCCGCGATAGACATTTACAAGTCCTTCACCGGAAGCCGCAGATCCGATAAGCGTTTTTCCGGAACGTTCAACGGTGAACTCGAGTGAATTCGACCATGCAATTGCAAAATTGCCGTCAATTTTGATCACGTCGTTTTCAAGCGTAACTTCTATGAGTTCCTCTTTCGGCACTGAAGATTCAATTGCAAAAACGCCGTTTCCGCTCAGACAAAGATTGAAAAGTCCCTCTCCTCCGGCAACGGCCGAAGAAAAGTTTGAACGCATTACGGCTTTATGCTTTATTCCGGACTCGCAAGCAAGAAAAAGGCCGTCGTCAAGAACGACCGAACCGTTCCATTCGCTTGTGTCAAGAAGAATGATGTGCTTATACGTCGGCTCAAGAACAAGTGTTCCCGTTCCGGTGTACTCGGGTTTGATTGCGCTTTCTCCGGTAACTTTTCCTCTGAAAGCCTTTCCGATGAAATCGCTGACACCTTTTATTCCGGTTGTTGAATTGACGTTTCCGACCATCCACTGCATTGCTCCGGCTTGGCAGACGATGTTCTTCTCTCCGACGTTACAAATAAGCTGACGTTTGCGAACATTCATTTCATTGCAAAAATACGCAGTCATTGCGGTTGAGGGAGTAACGCTGAGGTCGCGTTTATACTCAATAACCCGGAATGCACCCTTTGAATCAAGGACGGCGACGTCATCGTTATTCACAAAATTATTAATCCGATACATTTCAAATCCCCATTTGTTGTTTATTTTCGGAACTCAAGAAAGCTTAACTGTCTTTAAGCCGCATTTTCCGGCAATCTCAAATTCCGAATTGCATTATACCATTTTATTTTTCGGATGGCAACAGATTCACAAAAATCACCGTTTTGAAAGAGAAAACAAAGCAAAGAATTTTTCTTTCCAAAAGCAATAACGGCTCAGACGATAATACACGCCTGAGCCGTTATATATTTTTTGGGGTGTCGATATGTCAGCAGTCCCACAGATCCGCCGGCATATTTTTGAGCAGATCTGTGGAAAAGTGAAGGGCAAAATAATTGCCTGACCCTTTCATAACCGAGCGGGTCAAAAACTCTCGCTCATAAACCAAACGAAAAGAAAAAACGTTGCGTCTTTTTCTTTCAGGTTTCGGCCGCTTTTTGCTTGATTTTTCCGGCTGCGAGAAGCACGCTTTCAAGTATCATCGAAAACATAAAAGCGAAAGAGTAACTTTTAATATTCAGAAAATAAAAAAGCAAAGCGAAAGCCGCAATCACTGCGGAAATTATTAAGGACAACGTTTTGAAACGTTTTCTTTCAGAAAAACTCAACGGTTTTTCGGCCGTGTCCAACGGCGAAAAAAGGATGACGACCACAAGGGACAATGCGAAGAATGAAAGCAGAAAATAATCGGCGTTATACGTTTCCGAAAGCTTTATGCCGAGAACGCAGGCAAAAATTGCGATGCTTGTTAAAACGGTACACCTCAATTCGCTCGAAGCGTGAATTCCGCCGGCATAACTGCGAATCAAACAAAAGAAGACAAAGAACATCAAACTTTCCGGAAGAACATGAAAAATCAATCCGAATATTGCGGAAACAAACAGAAACAACAAACGGGAAAGAATCACAAAAAATCCGTAAGAATACAGTTCTTTGTCTTCCTCTGAAATTGCCGATTTTTTGAACAGGTATGCGGCAATTTTTGCTGAGAGTTCGCTAATCATTATTTAGAGTTCTTTTTAAACTGCTCTAAATTTGCAGGTGCTTTGGGCTGATATACGCCGACGCAAGTTGTTGAATTTGCGTCTCTTCTCAAAGCTTTCTCCGCAACGCTCTTAGCTACTTTCGCAACGAGTTTTTTTGAATCGAGCATAGCCATTCCTCCTTTTGGTGATAAAATATCACATTTCCGGCCGGAATTCAACGCATGATTCAAAAGTGCGGAAAAATCTGTCAAAAATGCAGAAAATCACACTGTTGCAAAACAATCAAACTTATGATATTATTATTACATGTTTTGCGGAATTGTTCCGTAAAACAGCGTTTAATCGGCCGGTTAAATTCTTTGCGGCAACGAAAGGTGATTGATATGCTGAATTATGACTCAAAACTCACAGGAATCAGAATCATGCAAAGAAGGAAAGAAAAAGGTTTGACGCAGGAACAGCTTTCAAAGAAGCTGAATATTTCAAAAAACCATCTTTCCAACATCGAAAGAGGGAACAATGTTCCGACCTTGACTTTTCTCATCAATCTTTGCAATATCCTCGGTGAAACACCGGATTATTATATTCTCGGAATAATTTCGGGCAAAACGAATGAAATTGAAAATCTGATCAGACAGCTTCCTCAATCGGAGCAGAAAACGGTGCTTACGCTCCTTGAGACTTATATAAATTGTCTTCACAATCGTTGACATTATCTATGACAAATGATAAAATGCATTCATCGGGCGGTGAGTGCGTTTTTGAGCTCATTCGTCGGCACTTTGAGGTGAGAGTTTTGAAAATTTTAATTTGTGACGATGAAATTAAATACGTAAACGACCTGAAGGTTCATATTGAAGAATACATGAAAAACCGCTTCATCGGTTTTTCGATTGACACCGCAACGGATCCGGAAGACGTTTTGAAAAACAAAGAAGCGTATGACCTCGTTTTTCTCGACATTCAGATGAACGAAACCGACGGAATCTCGCTTGCAAGAGAGCTGAAGCTCAGGAACGGAAAAGTTGTCATCTTCTTTGTGACCTCCTTCAATCAATATCAGGACGACGCCATGGATCTTCGTGCCTTCCGCTTTTTTGAAAAGCCGTTTGACCCCAACCGCCTTTACGCCGGATTGGACAAAGCAATGGAATATATTGACGAGTCGTATGTTGACTTTTTTCTCCAAAACGACAACTCACAGCACCGCGTTTTTGTTGACGAAGTGAGATATATCGAACGTCAAAACAGAAAAGTCATTCTTTACACGAACCGAAATCAGTACATAACCAGCAGAAAATTTGAGGAATGGTGCGAACTTCTCCCCTCCTCGTTCTTTTATCAGGTTCACAAATCCTTTCTTGTCAACCTTCATTACGTTGAGCGGTACAACTATGACGAGCTGATTTTAACCGACGGAACAAACATTCCGATCGCTTCAAGAAAGCAAGCCGATTTTCACAAATACTGGTTCATGTATCTGAGAAGGAGATAAAAATGGTTCAAAATATTTGTTTCATGTTCATCTACATTTTTGAAATGCTGATTGAATATATGTTCTTTTCGAGAATTGCGAAGCAAAAAGATCATCTGCCGATAAGGCTTTTAATCGGAACGGTTCTTTTCGCCTTTGCCGCCGTTTTGAACAGCGTTTTTTCAAATTCGATTACGATCAACGCAATTTATTTCTTTCTGATTAATCTGATTTTTTCGCTGCTTTGTTTCAGTATGCCGATTATGCAAAGACTTTTTTACGTTGTTCTCCTTTACTGCTTTTCGCTCCTTCCGGAATTCGGAACAATTTTCATCATTTCGTCGGTATTCAAGGTTGAAACCAACGCTTACAATTCGGACCCGATTCTTTTAATCATTATTGCCTGCGTCAGCAAGATGATATATCTGATTATCTGCCTGATTCTTCTTCGGTTCATCGAGAGCAAAAATCAGCATTTGAAATTTCCTGTTGCGCTTTACGCTTATCCGTTCGTGACGGTAAGCTCAATCGTTGTTCTTTGGGTTCTGACTTTGGAATATTCCTTCTCAAACGCAACGAAAATTCTTCTTGCGGCGGTCAGCATTTTTCAGCTCGGTTCAACAATCATACTGTTCATCACATATCAGCAAAACCTCAAAAAAGAGAACGAATTCTTTTTGCTCAGGAGCGAGTATGACAGGCTCAGAGCCGAAAAAACATATTACGACATTCTTGAGCATCAAAACCAACAGCTTATGATTTATGCCCACGACGCAAAAAATCATCTGACGGCAATCAGAGGTCTCAACACGAATCCCGAAATTGAAAAATACATTTCAAAAATGGTTGACAGCCTTTCGGATTACAGCAATGTCTGCCACAGCGGCAACATGATGCTCGACGTAATTTTGAACCGTTACAAGACCGAAAGCAAAATCAAAAACATCAGCTTTTCCTTTGACGTCAAGTTGTCAAATCTCAGCTATATTGACAATTTTGATTTGGTTACGATTCTCAACAACCTGCTCGACAACGCTTTTGAATCGGCCGAAAAGTCGGAGAAAAAAACGGTTTCAATCGAAACGGACCGAAGAAATCATTATGAGGTCATCATCATTACAGACAGTTGCGACAGCGAGCCCATTGTCAAAGAACACAGACTTTTGACAACGAAGAAAGACTCGGCCGCTCACGGTCTCGGTCTCAAAAGCGTTTCGACGGCTCTCAAAAAATACGACGGAGACATCAGTTGGGAATATCTCGACGACAAGCATGAGTTCATCTCAACGGTCATGGTGAGAAGGCCGGAAGCCGAAGAAAAAACGGCCGGATAAAACGCTCCTGCAAAAGAAACGGCTATGTCATCGTAAAACAAAAAGCTATAATTCACGCTTTGCCTTTCAAACGAAGGCTGTGAATTATAGCTTTGATTTTTATTCACGCAAAGAATCACCTGATTTTTGCTTTTTTTGAATCGTACACGGACGAAAGCGTTTTTCCGAACGATTTCCTGTTTGCGCAAACTTTGAACGAATATACTTTTCCGCGGGAAAGATTTTTGATTTTGCAGGAATTGTTCTTTACGGTGAGTTTTTTTGGTTTTCCGTTCGGAGTTTGAGCATAGATGACCGTATAGCTTTGAGCGCCGGGGACAGCCTTCCACGAAAGGGCGGCAACGCCGTTTTTGCTTTCAACGGTAACACTTGGTTTTTCCGGCTTCGTTGAAAAGGAAATACTTTTTGTCGTAGCCGAGAAAGTCTTTGTTTTTCCGAAAAGCGCATACGCTTTGACTGTGATTTTATAATCCGAACCGCTTTTGAGTCCTTTAAAAACCGCAGTCGTTTTTTACGGTTAAACGGGTTTGTTTCAGTTTTTTGCGCTGATGAGCGAAACTTTTTATCCGTTTGCGCCGGCAGCTTTGCTCCACTTTAAGGAAACCTCGGTCGTTTTCTGCGAGAGCGAAACATTCTCAACTCCGGGAGGAAGGATTTTGAAAGAAAGTGTTTTTGTTCCGTTGTAATTACCCTTAAGTGTGAGCTTTGCAAAAGCTTTTCCAACATTTTTGTTTTCCGAATAGCTTACGGTGTAATCGGCATTTTCTTTGAGAAGTTTTCCGTTTTTGTCTTTCACAACGAATTTCGGAGTCTGAGCCTTTCCGTTATATACAACTTCATTTTTTGAAAGCGTGGCAGAGGTTGCGGCAAAAATCGCATTTTTCTTTTTTCCGTATGTTTTGCAAACGGAACATTTTTCCGTGATATATCCGTCCTTTGAAAATGTTGCTTTCACAATATAAGTTTGAAATTCATGCGGTTTCAACGATGTCTCCCTTTGAGCGACTTTATAATCACACCGTGAGCAATGTTCACCCTGTGTTTTTCCCGCCTTCGTGCAAGTTGCGGACACGGCTTTGTCTTTCACGATATTGTGTCCGAGCGGTGCAACGGTGTTTTGAGCAAGGCGGTAATCGCACCGTGTGCAGTGCTTTCCTTCGGTGAGACCGCTTTTTGTGCAGGTCGCTTTCACGGCGGAATCAATCACAATGGAATGGCCGAGAGCCGGAATCGGTTTTTGTCCGACAGTATAATTACAGCGTGTACAATATTCACCTTTTGTTCGTCCGGCGGTTGTACACGCTGCTTTCTTTTCTTCAATTGTAACAATGTTGTGGCCGAGCGGTGCGATTTTATCCTGAGGTTCAAAATAGTCGCAACCGGTTCTTGTGCAATGTTTTCCGGCCGAAAGTCCGCCTTTTGTGCAGGTTGCTTTCACGGCGGAATCAATCACAATTGAATGGCCGAGAGCCGGAATTGTTTTTTGAACGATTTTATAATCGCAACGTGAGCAATGTTCACCTTCGGTCTTGCCCTGCCTGCTGCAGGTCGGTTCTTTTTGCAAATCTTTTAAAATTTCGTGTCCGAGCGCAGGAAGCGTTTTTGACGGAACAATGAAATCGCAACGCTTGCAATGTTCGCTCGCCGTTTTTCCTTTTTCGGTACAAGTCGGCTTCGCGCCGTTTTTATCGGAAACCGTTTGATGGCCGAGTGCTTCGGTTTCTTCAAGACCATTGAGAACTTTCTTGCAGACGCCGCAGTACATTCCGGCGGTTTTTCCTTTTTCGGTGCAAGTTGCCGGAACTTCCTTTTGAATTATCACGTCATGACCGTTTTCGCGAACGAAAGAGTCGGAAAAACTTTCGCCGCAAACGGTGCAGGTATGCTTTGTGTATCCGCGCTCGGTGCAAGTCGGTTCAACAAGGGTTTCAAAATATGTATGCTCATGAATCCCAAAGGCGGAGAGCGAAAGAACAAAAACAAAAAGAGAGAGGAAGAACAAAAGGAAAGCGTTGTTTTTTCCTTTTCTCATGTTCTTCCCCTCCAATTAAAATTTTTATTCCTGTTTTGCAACGTTTTCAAAAACGTAGCGATATATTTTTTCTTCGCAGTTTTCAAGCGGAAGATAGAAATTCTTCATCCGCTCTTCATACTGTTCTTCGCAGGCAAAATTTCTTTCAACGATTTTTGTGAGTTCTTCTGCGGCGGTTTCGGCGTCGGACGAGAACGGACCGAAAGCTTTTTCAAACGGAAGATCAAGCTCGCGATAAAGATTCATTCCCGACTTGAACTGAACGTAGTCCGGAACGAAGTACATTATCGGTCGGCAAAGATATGCAAAATCAAAAACGAAGGACGAAAAGTCCGTGACGAAAGCCGCGTAATTTTCAAGCTTTACGTCGCCTTTGACAACATTGATATTCTTTGAACCAAAGTCAAAAAGGTCGGAAACGTGATCCCTGATAATCGGGTGCATCTTTACGTCAATCACCGTTCCCATTTTTTCAAGAGCTTTCAAAAGCCTTTCGTCGCTCAAAAACTTTTTGAAACCTTTGTAATAATCGCTGTTTTTGAAGGTGTCAAGGCTGATATTATATGTGTTTGCGGTTTCGTTCGCGGCAAAATAGCTTCTCCACGAAGGAGCAAAAAGGATTCTGTTTTGCGGCTTTGCGGTTTTGTCGATTTGAGAATATCTCGGCATTCCGAACTTGATGAGTTCATCGTCTTTATACTGATATTTCTTAATGAGGTTTTCAACCTCAAAATGAGACGAAACAACGATTTTATGGCAGTTTGCCCTTTCTGCGGAATACTTGTTGACGTATGAAGCGTGAAGAATTCCGTGCTGCATATAAATGACTTTGAAATGCTCAATGTCCGAATAATTGAGTTCCTCGCTTTCAAGTTCATAGGGCGAAATT
>JAUNFH010000123.1:287-6511 GCA_030525185.1 Clostridia bacterium | reverse complement strand
CGGAATCCGCGATATTTAACCGAAGTATCTCTTAAGCAGACCAGCGAATGCTTTTCCGTGTCTTGCCTCATCGCGAGCCATCTCATGTACTGTGTCATGGATCGCATCGAGGTTAGCAGCTTTGGCACGTTTAGCCAGATCGAATTTACCAGCAGTAGCACCGTTTTCAGCTTCTACACGCATCTCGAGGTTTTTCTTTGTGCTGTCAGTAACGACTTCACCGAGAAGTTCTGCGAATTTAGCAGCATGCTCAGCTTCTTCGTAAGCTGCTTTTTCCCAATAGAGACCGATTTCCGGATAGCCTTCTCTGTGGGCAACTCTTGCCATTGCAAGATACATTCCGACTTCGGTGCATTCGCCGTTGAAGTTTGCGCGGAGACCTTCGATAATCTCTTCCGGTGCATCCTTGCCAACGCCGACAACGTGCTCTGCAGCCCATGAAACGGTGTTCTCTTCGCGAACTTTCATCTTTGCTTTGCAGATCGGGCAGATTTCGGTCGGGTCGTCGGTTTCATAACCGCATACGGGGCAATAATACTTTTTCATAACATAAACCTCCAAAAATTAATTCTTTTTCATTGTGCTTTATTTGTGTTTTTTGAATCTTCGGCTTTTTTGCATTCGGGGCAGATTCCGAAAAGCTGAAGATTGCATGAACGGATTTCACCGTCAAAATCTTTGAAAAGCGTGCACAGTCCTTCGCCGTTCTCGATTCTGAGGTCGATTATCTTTTTGCAAAGAAGACAGTTGAAGTGATAATGTTCACTCACGTCGGCGTCAAAGCGATCGCCGATTTCCGTGTGGAACTTAATGAGCTTTCCTTCGCTTTCAAGAACCTTGAGGTTGCGGTATACCGTTGCAAGACTGAGCGCCGGATACTCCCCTTTCAGGTCAAAGAAAAGTTGCTCGGCCGTCGGGTGATCTTTTCTTGAACGGAGAGAGTTGAGAATCGCATCACGCTGGCGACTGTTTTTCAGCATCATCTGACTCCTTTCTTTAGTCAATAACGATAATCGTTATCATTATTATATCTTTTTTTAGGGATTTGTCAAGCCTTTTTTAAAAGTTTTTCGGTTTTTTTCAATTCTTTTTTTCAATACCGCCGAGCCTTCTTTGAAACTCTCCCCTCTTTCGGTATTCTTTAAGAACCGCTTCCTCAAGTTTCCTTCTGAATTGCGGTTTCGCTCCGTCCTTTTTTATATATGAAACAAGAACGCTTGCAACACCGCTTCGGTTTGCGCCGAAAACATCGGTAAAAATCTGATCGCCGATGAAAACGGCTTCTTCTTTTTTGAGTTTCATGAGCGAAAGTGCTTTTCGGTATCCGCATTTGAACGGCTTGTACGCTTTGAAGACATACTCCGAATCAATATTCTTCAAAAAACGGAGAACTCTCTCCTCGCTGTTGTTTGAAAGGATTACCGTTTTAAGCCCTGCAAAATGAAGCTTTTCAAAAAGGTCTTCAACCTCTTTCGTTGCGTCCTCGTCCTGAAAAACGAGCGTATTGTCGATGTCAAAAATTATCCCTTTGAAACCGAGGTCATGAAGCTTTTCAAAATCAATCGAGAAGACGTCTTTGACGTATTCATACGGAAAAAGTTTTTCAAACATATTTTATCACCGCTTTCATTTTATCACATTTTTTCGGCGTTTCAAAGCGGTAACTCAAAACTTCTTTGTGAATAAAATGATAATGAAAAGGAGGGTGATTAAATGAACAGACAATATGAACTGAGCTGTGTGACAAAGGCATATCTTTCGAGCTTTTATGATATTCTCGATTGTATGATCGAAGAAATGACGGGCGCAAAAAGTTGCCAAAGTATCTCTCAAACGTTTATTGCTCAGATGATACCGCACCATGAAGCGGCAATAAAAGCGGCGGAAAATCTTTTGAAATACACAACCTGCATTCCGCTTCAGGACACCGCAAACGGCATCATCGCCGATATGACCTGCGGAATTGAAGAAATGAAGGAAATGCTTTGCAAATGCGAAAAATGCAAAAACTGCGAGCGCGATCTTTGCCTTTATGAAAGACAGTTTGAAAAAATCAGCCGGAGAATGTTCGACAGAATGGGCTGTGCCTGCACCGACAACTGTCTCAACGCAAATTTTATCCGTCAAATGATTCCTCACATTGAAGGCGGAATATGCATGAGCAAAAACGCGTTGAGATTTTGCCTCTGCCCCGAACTTCGTGAACTCCTTTGCGAAATGATTGAATCGCAGAAGCAACTTCTTTGCGAACTGAAGCGCCTTCTTTCAATGACGGCCGGATAAGGACCCGAAAAGAACGGAACTGCCTCAATTTCGGCAGTTCCGTTCTTTTTAAACCGTGAATTTTTATTTGTAAAGATTTTTTGAAGCAAAGGCACCGGCTTCGTTCCATGCCGCTTCGCCTTCGGGAATAAGGCTTCCGAAAATTTGAAAAACGTGCCACATTCCGTTATATTCGCTGAAAGTTACGTCAACGCCGGCCTTTTTCATTTTTTCGTTGACGGTTGCCGAATCGCTGTAAAGAACTTCATACGTTCCAACCTGAATGAGCGTCGGACAAAAGCCGTCATATTCCGCATATGCCGGAGAGAGAGCAGGATTGTGAAGATCGGTATCACCGGCATAAATTTTTGCCATATTTCTGATATCGACTTCCACCTCTTTGCCCTCTTTTATTCCGAACATCGGGTCTTTATAAATGTTTGAAGTATAGCTTTCTCCCTCTGCGGCAAGGTCTGCCCACGGAGACATTGTTACAACGGCCGCCGGAAGTTCCTTTTTCATGTCTCGGAGAGAAAGGACAAGGCTCAAAGCGAGGTTTCCTCCCGCACTGTCTCCGGTAACAACAATATTTTTTGCTTCGTATCCGTTTTGCGTAATCCAGTTCCAGCCGTCAAGAACATCTTCGTGCGCTCCCGGGAACACCGTTTCCGGCGCAAGACGGTAATCAATCATAACAACGGTTGCTCCGTCGCAAAGCTCCGACCATTTTTCGGCCTGCCACCGGTAAAGATCCTGCATTGCGAAAATGAATGCGCCGCCGTGGATCTGAAAAATCACCTTTTCGCTGTTTTCGCTTCCGGTCTTTTTAAGCACTTCAAGAGTGCAGTTTTCGATTTCAACCTTTTGATATTCATAACCCTTTGAAGGTTTGTAAACGCTCGGCGTTGTTGTGATTTTTCCGGCAAGCTTTGAAAAAAGCGTTCCGCCGCCCTTCGGATCAATCGTGTTCATTACTGTTCTGAGTCCCTCGCGAACAACGAGCGAACGCATTGAAAGATCGGTATCCGCCGCAAAAGACGAAAGAAGACCGAGAGAAATTCCGATTGCAACGAAAACCGAAACAATCTTTTTGAGGTATGGTTTCAAAATTTCAAAAATTTTCATATCCGCCACTCCTTTGATGACATAATTTGTAATTTTGTCTTTTTGTGACTTAATTATATATTATGTTAACAAATTATTAATTCTCGCAAAGAATTTGTCAGCTTGTATTCACAGTCAATCCGTCAAAAAATGTTGAATGCTAAACAGCGGCGAAGACTTTGTTTCAAAAAATCCGGCGCACCCCTTGCGGAATGCGCCGAAATAATATCAGTTATGTTTTTCAGAACGTGAGTTTTTCGTTGATTGCTCTGACAACGTCCTCGTCAATTTTGACGATTTCGCGGTCATAGGTGAGCATTCCGTTGACCTCAAATTCAACGTCGGAAACCTGAGTGTAAACCGTTGCGGAAAGTCCCTTTTTCATTGCCGGGATAACCTGATTTTCATGAAGCTTTCTGTAAGCGTTTGTGAGCGTTTCCTTGCTCTTATACATCTGATAGCCGAATGATTTTTGCTTGTTCCAAACGTGGCCGTCAAGAATCTGGCTGTATCCGCCGTACTCGCTGAGAACGAACGGTCTTCCGTCATACTTCGGAGCGGTGACGGGAAGAATGTAACGGTGAATGCTTCTGAGGTCGCAACCCTTTTGGTCGTACCAACCGCTTGCATGGTCAACGATTCTTGAAGGATCCTTCGCCTTGATCTCGTCGCCGATTCTCTTTGCGTCAAACTGTCCCCAACCTTCGTTGAACGGAACCCAACAACCGATTGAGGTGTGGTTATAAAGAGAATCGATCATTTCAAAAAGTTCTTCCTCAAACTGAGTTCTCCACTCGATTCTGTCTCGGTTAAAGGTTGAATATTTGTTATCCTTGAGCGAGGAATAGAACAGCGGACTGAAGAAACCCTGAATGTTCGGAATTACGCCGGCATGAATCACGTCAAGCTCTTTTCCGCCGCTGACCATGTCCTGCCAAACAATCATTCCGAGCTTGTCGCAGTGGTAATACCAGCGATCGGGTTCAACCTTGATGTGCTTTCTGAGCATATTAAAGCCGAGACGTTTCATCGTCTCAATGTCATAAACAATCGCTTCGTCGCACGGCGGAGTAAGGCCGCCGTCGCTCCAATATCCCTGGTCAAGAAGACCTTTTTGGAAATACGGTTTGTTGTTGAGGAAAAGTCTTGCATAGCCGTCGTGCTGACCGATGCTGAACTTTCTCATGCCGAAATAGCCTTTTACGGTATCCACGGAATCGCCGTTTTTAAGAGTGAGAACAAAGTCATAAAGGAACGGATCTTCAGGCGACCAAAGCTTTGCGTCTTTGATTTCAACTTCGTCGTCGGCTGTGATTGCTTTTTCGGAAACAACGGTTTCGCCGTCGAGAACTTTGATGTAAAGATCCCCGCTTCCGATAACGTCGGTTTTGATTTTCAAAACACCTGCGTCGATATCGGGAGTAAGCTTATAGCCCTTTATGTAATTTTCGGGAACGGCTTCAAGCCAAACGGTCTGCCAAATACCCGAGGTTGAAGTGTACCAGAAGCCATGGGAATAGCTCGCCTGTTTTCCCCTGTTCTGCCAACCTTCGTCGGTCGGGTCGTATACCCAAACAACAAGTTCGTTTTCGCCGTCTTTGAGCGCGTCGGTGATGTCTGCGGAAAACGGGCAGTATCCGCCGATATGGGAAGCGACAAGCTTTTTGTTGACGTAAACCTTGCATTCCCAATCAACCGCGCCGAAATGAATCAAAGTACGCTTTCCTTTGAACGATTCCGGAAGTGTGAATTTTTTTCTGTACCAAAGGCGTTCGTCCTTGGTGATTCTTTTGCAAACACCGGAAAGACAGCTCTCGATCGCAAACGGAACGCGGATTTCTCCCTCATATTCCTCGCACCAATCGGTGTTCGCATAAGTCACAGCATAATCAAACATTCCGTTGAGGTTCACCCAATCTTCACGAACCATTTGAGGACGCGGATATTCCTGAAGAGGTTTTTCGCACATTGCGCTTTCTGTCCAGCGTGTTTTTAACGTAATCATCAAATTTTTCTCCTTTTTTTATCTGTTGAAAATAATTATTTAATATATGCCGCCGAGACCCAGCCCGAAACACCTCTTGTGATGTCGGTAACATATACCCAGCCTGGGTTCTTGCTGCTCGTTCCCTTGACGGCAACGGGATAGCCCTTTCCGAGGAAGCGGATTGTGTCATAATTCGTTCCGGGGCCTTTTCTGAGTCTGAGTCCGTCGGACGTTGTTACGGTTTTTGTTTCAACGGTTGAATAAGTCTTGTCGGGCTTAACAACGCCGGAAACTTTGACTTCGCTGTCGGCAACGGGTCTTTCTTTTGAAAGATACTTTCCGTTGACCCAACCGTAAACACCGTAGCGGGCATAGTAAACATAGTAGAAACCGTTTTCTTCGGCATACACCTTAACCTCGCCGCCGACGGAAATCGACGCTCTGACCGAAGACGAAAGCGACGGTCTGAGTCTGATTGAAATTCCGTTTTCGGAAGCGTATCTCGTCACGGCAGAAGAATAATACTTCGTCGGCTTTTTGAGCGTTTCCGTTGTCGTTGACGGAGAAGTTGTTGTCGTCGGACGGGTTGTGTATGTATGCGACGTTGTGGTCTGCGGCTTTGTTGTGTAAACGTGAGTTGTCGTCGTTGTGTAAGAACGGGTTGTTTCCGGCTCGGTTTTTGTTGTTTGAGCGGGACGTGTTGTTTCCGACGAAGCCGGAGCTTTCGTCGTGCTTTCCTTTTCGGTCGTTTTTTCGTCCTTTTTCGTTGTTGATTCTTTTGAATCTTTTTCAGTCGTTTTGTCCGTTGACTTTTCTTCGGTGGTTTTCTTTTCTGTTGTGCTTTCGGAGGTACTTTCGGATGTGCTTTCGG
>JAUNFH010000123.1:0-277 GCA_030525185.1 Clostridia bacterium | reverse complement strand
GGATGTATCCGATGAATCCGAAGTACTGCTGCTTACACTCGGCTTTTTGAAAACGGAAAGAATGTCTCCCCCGTTCTTTTTAACGGCATAAGCGCCGCCGGCAATCACCGCAACAAGAACAACGACCAAAACGGCAATCGTTACGCCGCCTTTTTTGCTCTTCGACGGTTTGACATACATATCGTCGTCATCGTCAAAAGACGAAACCTCTTTCGGCTCTTCTTTCTTTTCGTCTTTGAAGGAAACGGGTTCCGAATCCGGATGAAGCTCCGCAAAG
>JAUNFH010000008.1 GCA_030525185.1 Clostridia bacterium | reverse complement strand
AAAGTTCAAGGATTCTTTTTCTGACGGCTTCTCCAACGGTCATTTTCTCACTCCTCGGTTTTATTAATATAAGGATAACCGAAAAGAGATAAAAAACTTAACTCAAATGAGTTGACTTTTAATTTTTCTTGTGATATTATTAACTCAAATGAATTAATAATATGAAACGGAGCGAAAAAACTATGGAAATGTCTACCAGAATTCAGTACTATCGTGAATGTGTCAACAATCCGCTGTATCGCGAATACTTAAATGAGCTTGACAAAATCAGAGTCTATCCCTTGTTAAAGAAGATATTAATAATCATGCAGTTGGTCTATACCATTTTAACCGTTGTTTTGTTTTTGATGATTTCAAGTAGCAGTAAGTTTACTCCCTATTGGTTTGTCTGTGTCGGTTTAGGTATACTGAACTTAATAGGAATCGGCTGTTACCGCTATTTTGATCTTGATTTTAACAGCAAAGAGTACAAACAGTGCGTAAAAGAATTGCGTAAAAAGTACAGCGACAAAGGTCTGTATGTTTTTGAATACAGAGATCTCATTTGTGCCGGATGCGGTGAACTTAACTCTAATGATATACACGTTTGCAGTGTTACAAAAGAACCTCTTACTTATACCAAATGGACTTGGTGCGGAAAAACAAAAAACTGCGAAGAATGTGAAACATTCCTTACAGCGATTCACCAATAATATCTAAAGAAAAAACTAAAAAGAAAGGAGAAAACAAACATGGCAAAGTGTCCGTATTTTGAGGATAAAGGCGCGTGGTATTGCATTGAACCGTATTGCAAAATCATCTGGAACAGAATTTCAGAAGAAAAATACAAATATGTATGCGATACATACGACTATGAAAACTGTGATTACTATAAAAACCGAAGATAACAAAAACAGCCGGACGCATTTCACATCCGGCTGTTCTGTTTTTCATCACTCCGCTTTTGCCTCTTCGCTTTCCTTAAACTTCACTTCGCCGTTTTCAAGAACACATTCGTACTTGTGCTTCGGCAAAACGGTTCCGTCAAGAATCTGTTCGGAAAGCCTGTCTTCAACCTTGCTTTGAATTGCACGGCGAAGGGGTCTTGCGCCGTAAACCGGGTCAAAGCCTGCGTCGGAAACCATTGTCACAACCTCCGGCGAGAAGGTCATTTCAATTTCCATTGAATGAAGTCTCTCGCTCGTCTTGAGAAGCATACGGGAAGCGATTTCATGAATTTCGTCCTTCGTAAGCTGATTGAAGACGATGATTTCATCAACACGGTTGAGGAATTCCGGTCTGAACGCCTTTTTGAGTTCGCCCATGACTGCGTCATGAATTCTTGTGTCGTCAAGAACCCCGTTGTCCTCGCTCGCATTCTTGAAACCGATTTCTCTGCCCTCGCCCGCAATCAGCTTTGCGCCGATGTTTGAGGTCATGATGATTACAGTGTTCTTGAAGTCAACGTGTCTGCCCTGGGAATCGGTGAGAACGCCGTCGTCAAGAATTTGAAGAAGCATATTGAAAACGTCCGGGTGAGCCTTTTCAATCTCGTCGAAAAGGACAACGCTGTACGGTTTTCTTCTTACCTTTTCGGTAAGCTCGCCGCCCTCTTCATAGCCGACATATCCCGGAGGCGAACCGACAAGACGTGAAGTCGTGTGCTTTTCCATGAACTCCGACATATCGAATCTGATTACCGCGTTTTCATCGCCGAACATTGCCGCGCCGAGTGCTTTGCAAAGTTCGGTTTTACCGACGCCGGTAGGTCCGAGGAAGATGAAGGAACCGAGCGGTCTTTTCGGGTCTTTGAGTCCGCTTCTGCCACGTCTGATTGCTCTTGCAACGGCGGAAACGGCTTTATCCTGGCCAACAATTCTCTTGTGAAGAATCGTTTCCATTTCAAGAAGTCTCTGACTTTCCTCCCTCGTAAGTTCCGTTACGGGAATACCCGTCCAACCGGAGACAATTTGAGCAACCTCGCTCGGAGTGACCTCTCCGCCGACTCTTGCGGCTTCTTCCTTCCAGTTTGTTTTTGAAGCGGCAAGCTTTGAACGAAGCTCTTTTTCCTTGTCACGAAGTCGTGCCGCGGCCTCAAAATCCTGCGAATTGACTGCGGCAGCCTTTTCTTCGTTGGTTTGCTTGATTTCGTCTTCAATCTTTTTAACTTCCGGCGGTGCCGAAAAAGCACGAAGTCTTACCTTTGAAGCCGCTTCATCGATAAGGTCAATTGCCTTGTCGGGAAGATAACGGTCGGTAATATACCTTGAGGACATCTTGACAGCGGCAACGATTGCGTCGTCTGTGATTTTTACCTTGTGGTGCGCTTCATACTTATTGCGAAGTCCTTTAAGAATCTGAACGGCTTCCTCTTCGGACGGTTCTCCGACTTTTACCGGCTGAAAACGTCTTTCGAGGGCGCTGTCTTTTTCAATATATTTACGGTATTCTTCAATGGTTGTTGCGCCTATTACCTGAAGTTCGCCCCTTGCGAGAGAAGGCTTGAGAATGTTCGCCGCGTCAACGGCGCCTTCGGCCGAACCCGTGCCGATAAGGTTGTGAACCTCATCAATGAAGAGGATTACGTCCTTCGCCTTTGTCACTTCGTCAATACAGCTTTTTATTCTTTCTTCAAAATCGCCTCTGTATTTTGTTCCGGCAACCATTCCGGTGAGGTCGAGCGAAACAATACGCTTGTTTTTGAGGAGGTCCGGAACTTCGCCTTCGGCGATTTTGAGTGCAAGACCTTCGGCAATTGCGGTTTTGCCGACACCCGGCTCGCCGATGAGGCAAGGATTGTTCTTCGTCCTTCTTGAAAGAATCTGAATTACCCTTTCAATTTCCTTTTCACGTCCGATTACGGGGTCGATTTCGGAATTTTGCGCCTTTTTCGTCAAATCCTGACCGTACTTGTCAAGGTTCGGCGTTGAAGATTTTCCGTTCTGCTTTGCGCCTGAGCGACCGCTTTGAGAGAACGGAGAACGGCTTTCGCCGTTTGAAAGTTCGTCAAGAAGAAGCGGAAGCGAAACTCCAAGCTGGGAAAGGATGAACGCCGCACAGCCGTCGCCTTCTCTGAGAATTGCTCCGAGGAGGTGTTCCGTTCCGACGTAGCCGGAGTTTTCGCTCCTTGCGAGAGAAACGGAAAGTTCAATGATGTGCTTGCATCTCGGGGTAAAATCGTCCGGTGTAAGCACAGTCGGAATTCCGACGCCGACAGTACTTTTGATGAGTTCTTCAACTTTTTGAGCCGTTACTCCGCGTGAAAGAAGGAGCGTTGTTGCCGCGCCGTTGTCCTCACGGACAAGACCCATAAGCAGATGCTCGCTTCCGATATATGTGTGACCGAGATTTTCTGCGACTTCAATGGCTGAGTTGAGCGCCCTGTTCGCTTTCTCGGTGAATCCTGTGAATTTATACATAACATTCAACTCCTATTCGTGTTTGTTCTTTTTATATTCTGAACAGGCGGCAGACAATTAAAACTGCCCGCCGCCCGATTATTTTTTAACGGCTGACGGTTTTCGACAACCATTTTATGCTTCTTTCAAAGCTTCCTTGACTTTTCCCGCCCTGAAAACGTCTCGCTCACGGGGAGAAAAATCTTTTTCGTTTTCCGCATTGATTGTTGCCGGTTGCATCCGAATGAGCAGTGCGCTGAGCGTTTCAAGCGGAATTTCAATGATTCCCTGCGCCGCACCGAGGCGAACGTAAGAAAGAAGATCGGTGAATTCGTCAAAGCTTATCATATGCGCGCTTTTGAGAATTCCGTAAGCCCGCCAAATTCGGTCGATGAAAGCATCGTCCTTCAAAAGCGAGTCACGCGCGTTCTTTTCCTGTTCGGCAATTTGAAGCGCAATCGCATTGAGGTTTTGAACGGCGGCCTGCTCCGAAATTCCGAGTGTGACCTGATTGCTGAGCTGGAAAAGGTCACCGACTGTGCGGTTTCCTTCGCCGTATGCTCCTCTGAGCGTCAAGCCGAGCTTTGCAACCGTTGCCGCAAGGCGGGGAACCATTTTTGTTTTTGAAAGCGCCGGAAGATGAAGCATTACCGACGCCCTCATTCCCGTTCCGAGGTTCGTCGGACACTGGGTGAGATAGCCGAGTCTTTCATCAAAGGCGATCGCCGCCTTTTCTTCAAGGGCTTTGTCAAACTTCAAAGCTTCTTCATAGGCGTTTTCAAGGTCAAGGCCGGGGAGGATTACCTGGATTCTTGCGTGGTCCTCTTCGCAAAGCATTATGCTCACTTCTTCGTCTTTTGAAAGAAGCAGTGCCCTTCCGTTCGGGTCAAAAGCAAACTCCGGGCTGATGAGATGCTTTTCCGCGAGCGAAACGGCCTGAACCTTTGAAAGCGAGGACATCTCAAAATAATCGAGACTTTCGCCGCTGTCTGCGGCAAGGAAAATATCTTTGAGAATCTCATTAACTTTTTCCTTTTCCGCCGTGCTGAGACGCGACGGGAAGGGATAATCTTTGAGGTTCCGTGCGAATCTTATTCTTGTGCTGAGAACAACGTCCGAGCGATTGCCTTCCTTTGAGTACCACTTCATTTTTACTTTTCTCCCTTCAACTCTTTGATTTCGTCTCTGATGACCGCCGCCTGTTCAAAGTTTTGGCTGTCAATCGCTTTTTGCATTTCGGACTGAAGTTTTCCGATTTTTTCTTCGGTCGAAAGTTCCTTCTTTTCTTCCTTTGTTTCCTTTTCGTCGGGAACTTCGATATACGGAACGCGGCCGACGTGCTTTGCTTTTCCGTGAATTCTCTGAATCGACGGAAGAAGGCGATCATAAAACTTTTCGTAACAATCGGCGCAGCCTACCATTCCGGTGCGGATAATATCATCAAAGGTACTTGAGCAAGTGTCGCATTTTTCGGTTTTTGCCGAAGCGAGAGCGAACGCGCTGTCCTTAAAGAAGGACGAGAAAATGTTCGGAATACTCAGCGAAAAATCATCGAAGAAATCATCGAAACCGAGCTTTCTTGCACATTCTTCGCAAAGATGGCTTTCTGTTGCCTCTCCGTTGACGACCCTTTTAATGTGAGTTGTTGCTTCTCTTTTTGAGCAGTTCTGACATAACATAAATCATTCCTCCTGTCAGTTATTCAAAATCGTAATGAGTAATTGTTTGAATATTGACGCCCTGACCTTGTCTCTCAGCGTCGGATCAACGCATTTGAGCGCCGAATCGCCGACGGCGGAAAGAATCAGTTTTGCGTCACGTTTTGAAAGCATATCGCGATAGACGAGATTCACAAGGTGTCCTCTGACGGTTCCTTCGTCAATCGATTCTCCGACAGAATTGACAACGTGCATCAGAAGCGTTTCTCCGTTGCAGTTGACTTTTGCAATCTTTATGAATCCGCCGCCGCCGCGCCTGCTTTCAACGATATATCCGCGCTCCGGCGTAAAGCGGGATGAAATTACATAATTAATCTGGCTCGGAACGCAGCCGACGCTTTGCGCGAATGTGTTCCGCTGAATTTCAACCTCGTCTTTTCCGTCAAGCATATCGGAAATCATTTGGGCGATTACATTTGTGAGATTCATTTGATAAACACCTTCTTTGACTTTGACTTTCTTTGACTTTCTGATGTATATTATATGCGTTTTTGATCTTTTTGCAAAGGTCAAAAAAGGTCAATAATCTCCGTTTTCGGCCGATTTTTGAAATTAGCTCTTGTTTTCTTGCGTTTTCTCACTTTCAAAATTTTTTTGACTTTTTTTGACCTTCGTTCCGAAACGTTCGCGATGCGCCGAAGAAAAAAGCTTTTTCCCCTCCGGCGGAAAAATTTCTTCCGCCGCTTCAAAAGAAAAAAGCTCTTCCTTTTCAAGTTCTTTCCGGCTTTTCTTCATTTCTTCTCCGCCCTTTTCAAAAGATTGTTAAGGATATTTTATGCCTTTTTCTTTTCCGATATTCAAACGGGGAATCAGTCACACCTTTCAAAAGAAAACGTATAATGAGGATGAAAGCAGGGCGAAAGAACAAATTTCGGTTCGCTCGTCCTTTTGAAAGGAGGTCAGACAATGGCTTGTAACAATCTTTTCGGCGGAAACAGCTGCTCATGGATTATTCTTCTCCTCGTCCTCTCCTGCTTCAGCGACACCCTTTTCGCAAACGGAAACGGCTGCGGTTGCGGCTGCGAAAACACATATTCAAACAACAACTGCGGTTGCGGCTGCTGAATGAAGAAAAGCTGACCCATGATTTCCTCTTTGTCCCAATAAAGTAAAAAAAGCACAAGGCGGCGTACCCGATGGAGAAGTGGGTACGCCGCCTTTGAATAGGATGGTATCATAATAAAAACACAGCTTTATGTTCTTACATGATATTGAAAAGAAGCTTGATAAGAACGAAAATACTGTTAAAAGCATTCGCAATTTTATGAAGGAAGCTTGTGTCCTTATCAAGAGTGACCTCGGAAAGAATCACGCTGTCGCTTTCATACTGAAGAAACTGCGGATACTTCGAGTTCGTTGTGATTTTATATTGCTCCTTCGAGCGGAAAATTTCCATAATAAGTTCGTTGACGTTGTTCGGGACGCCCTCATGCGGAAGGTCCTTGATGAACCACGTCTGATCCGGGAATTTGCAGGTTGAAGCGTCAATCACGAGGTCGGGGGAAATGTACTTGCCCTTGCCCGCAAGCTGCTGTTTAAGAATGTAAGAAGAACTCAAAGTCTTTCCGATGTCTGCACAGGTTGCGCCGAAGGACGCGGTTTCAAGCTCAACGAGGTTATCCGCCTGCTTTGTGCAGTTTCCGAAAAGCGGAGCCATCGGAGTGTTATACTTTGTTATAAAAGCGAGCTTCATGCCCTGCTGCTGACATCTTTTAAGCGTTGTTTCAAGGCGGTTGAAAACATTGTAATGATATTTGTCAATCTTTGCAATGAGATTTGAATACTGCTTCTTTCCTTGGAAAACAACCTTCTTTGCCTCATCGTAATATTCGTCTCTGACCATTGTCCAGAAACCGGGACATTTTCCGTAAACGGTGAGAACGATTCTCGGATAAAGCGTTCTTGCTATATCGCGATATGCCGATTCAACGCTGTTTACGCCCCAATCGAAAGCATAAAGCGCTCTCAGAAGGCGAAGAATCATTTTGACAAAATCCGAAGATTCGTCAATCATGTTGTTATCGACATATTTATAGATTGCGTCCTTGTCAAACTGAATGTCTCCGGTGAAGAACGCACTCAGAGGGATAACGCCCTGAGACGAAGGAGCATAGTAAATTGCGGTGTCAACCTTTGAGCAGCCGTAAACGGTGAGATAAGTTGAAACGAGAGTTGAGCCGAGGCAACGGCCGATGAGCTGAACCTTTTTCTTTCCCGTCGCCGCAAGGACCGCATTGATATATTCATTGAGTTTTGCGGTGTTTTCATAAGGATCGAGACGTGAGTCATAAGTGAAAACATAATCTTCAAGGCGGAAGTTCGACTTTTTGACAACCGGATCCTTAACGGGTTTGATTGCCGTTCCGTTTGTAACGTTTCCGTTGTCGTTCGGAGTGAATTCCTTGTACTGTTCGACAACAAGGTCATAAATCGCGTCGCTGAGCGGCGTCCAGTCGTTCGTCAAAAGGCTTTTTGCCCATGCTTTGACGAGGTCGCCTTTCTTTGCGTCAATCGCCGCACTCAAATCGCCCGTCGGATAAATCTTTTTTCCCGAAGTGTTATAAATAAAAGTATTCTTACCGGCAACATAAACGATCGGAAGGTCGTTCACCGTTGCGGCGGAAAAGACCGGCGAAACGGCGGTGCAGACGGAAACAATCACCAAAATCACCGCCAGAAGGCGTTTCATCGTTTTCTTCATATTCTAAACCTCCAACATAATTCATCATAATATTACCATAATCGATTCTTTTTTTCAATAGAATCAACTTAAAAAATAAAACGCTCAAGAAGAAAAAAGAGAGGTAAACGGAACTTCCGTTTTTCCCCTCTTTTTCAATTTCAATCAAAAATTATGCGTTTGTATATTTTTCGATGAGAGCAATTGTGTCTTTCACCGTTTCGATTCCGAGAGCTTCACGGTCGGGAATTTCAACTCCGAATTCGTCTTCAATCGCAACGGCCATATTGATGAGTTCAAGCGAGTTGAGACCGAGTTCGGTTCTGATGTTCGTTTCTTCCGTGATTGATTCGGGCGAAACGTCTGCGTATTCGCAAATTACTTTTCTGAGTCTTTCAAGCATAAATCTATGTCTCCTTTAATAAATTACTTTTTTACTTCGTCAAGAAGCGTTCCGATTTTGACGTTCGGATTTTCAATGCCTTCAAGGATTGTTCTGACGGCGTTTTCATGAAGGTTTTCAATGTCCCGAGCGTTCGCAAGCTTCACTCTGTACATATACTGAACGGTGATTCCCATCGTTTCCGGGTCAGGCTGAGTGATGACGTAAAGCGGTGTGAAATATCTTCCGAGGTTGTATCCTCTGAAATTGAACTTGAACGGCATTGCGGGTCCGATCGGAACGGGAATCCATGAGAACATCATGCACGCAGGTCCCTGGAAAAGATTGTAATTATAAATTTCCCTTGAAAGGCCGAGCGCAAGACCGTAAGGATATGACGAATGACGGAAAAGCTGAGTTCTCGTTGATGTGATTTCAGAAAGAGCCTCGTCAAAAGTTTTGTCCTCGGAAATGATCGTTCTGAGTTGCAACGGCTGCGTGAGGCAACCGCCCATATTCTTTTCTTTGTGAGTTGCGCGCTTGCTGCAAAGCGATTGAATGAAAACGTCCGGCGTTCTGTAATTGACCGCGGAGCAGTAAGTTCTCATTCCGAGTTGGAAAATGCTTTCGGGCGCAATCTTCTTTTCAAGACAGTAATCAAAAATTTTCTTTGAATCTTCTGCACCAATGTGCTTGACAATCATTTCGCACTTGTCATAAATCGGGTTATATGCGGCCGGAACGCGAATGTTCGGATTTTTCTTTCTTTTTCTTTCCTTCTCAAGAAGTTCCGGACCGTGAACGTTTGCGTGGAACGGTTCGCCGCCCTTGAGGAAATATCTCTTATAAAAATCCTCGTGTTTTTTCATCTTTTCGGTGTCCGCAAGTCTTGCAAATTCAGCCTTGATATAATCTTCATATTTATCAAGAGGAGCAGGCATTTCCGTTCCGTCCCTGAGCGCTTTGTAAACTCTGAGAAGGTCAATAAGCGTAATTACGATTCCCATTGCGTCAAGATTGAGGTGGCTGACGTTGAAATACAGACCGCTTCCGACGCCTTCCGTCTTGAAAAAGTATACCCTGTAATTTTCGCCCTTGAGGAAATATACCGGCTTTTGAGCGTCCTTTGAGAAGAAAGCTTCCTGCTCTTCAAGGTTTTTAAAGCGTTTGACCTGAATATAATTCAGCGATGCGTGTTTTTCAAAATACTGCTTAATATTCTTGTCAACCATGACGAAGCGAAGGCGGAGACTGTCGTTTCGTTCAATTTCAATATTAAAAGCGCGCTTGAGAAGGCCGAAATCGAGATCATCTTCAACCGAGAACGAAATCGGGATCTGAGTAAGCTGCTTGTGAAAACTGAATTTTACCATGAGATACATGGTTTGCTGAGACGGAATCAAGTCATAAAGCGGTTCCGTAATAACTTTATCAATGTTTTTCATTCGTTCAACTTCTTTCCGTAAAATTCCTCTTTTCGGGACAAACCCAATTACTGATATGATATCACAAAGAAAAAATCAAGTCAATGATTTTATGAACAAAACTTGAACAGTCTGTGGTACAATCGCTTTTGTTCTGTCATAAATTTTCACCGATTAAAAACATAAGAAAGGAAAGCCGGGAAAAGGCATTGCAACCGGGCAAAAGAGCGCTCAAAAGGACAAAAAATTTTTCGGTTCACAATAAAGCAAAGACTGTATTTCCCTTTTCACCGTCTTCGATGCAGTATTTGAAATACAGTCTTTTTTTGCTGCTGTTTTGTTCTTTGGTCTTTGCCGAATGCGACAGTCAAAAAAACAAATTATCCGACTTCCTTTGCAAGGGCGGCATATTCACCCATAAGGAACGAAGCGGTTCCTTTTCCGAGCGAAAGCGTTTCCTGGTAATGATTGAAAACGAGTCCCATGCAGTAATCATTGTCGGGAACAACGTAACCGATTGCGTCGTTCGCAAGGCCGAAAACGATCGTGTCTTCTCCGAAAAGCTCATAAACGGTTTTTCCGGAAAATTCACTGTGGCTGATTGAACCTTCCTTTGTCAGCGAAGCACCGCCGGCAACAAGATCCTGGCAGATTTCCCCGGGCATCATGACAACCTTCTGAGAACCGATTTGAACAAAGCCGATTTCGGTTGCAACCTTAATTTTTCCGTCGTCGCCTTTGAGCATCGTGTGATTGACGAGGCGAAGCTTTCCGGCGTAAAGAATAACGTTGTTCGTAACGGTCGGTCTGACGGATTTAACCACAACGTTGAGAAGAGGTTCAACCTTTTTTTCTTCAACGGGTTTCCAGTTTTTGTACCAAAGAGTATATCCGGCTCGGTTCATGTCCTCTTCGCTGTCTCCGGTGACGGAAAGGAATGGGTCGTTTTTGATTTCTTCTTCCGTCATGTTCATCGCAAGAAGGATACGTCCGATTTCGCGTCCGTAACGCACGGAAATGTCAACACGTCTTTCAAGTTCAACGTTGTCGTTCGACGGATCTCTTCCGATATAGATTCCGCAGATTGCGCCGTTGAAGAACATGAAGTTATAGCCGGCTTTTTCAAGCGTTTCGCCGATGTAATAAACATAATCGCCGGAAAGAACCTGACCGTTTGAATCATCCTGGTCGGTCGGAAGGCCGACAATGTCAGGATGCGCCGCCATGTTTGCAATGATTGTCGGCGTTGAACCGTCGTCGGGAGTGAAGGTGAACTTTGTCAGGTCGCTCATAACCGCCGTTGCGTTCTTTCTGTTTTTATTGTTGAAATATTCTGCGCCGATATCTTTTTTTGAAATTGTAAGTTCGCCCGTTTTCATCGAAGAAACGGCATTTTTAATTGAAAGACCAACCTTTTCATAAAGGAACTTCATATACTTTTCGTCGGTTCCCTTCTTCGGCGAGCCGAATCCGGAGTAAGCGGAAAGCATATTTTTGAAAATTGTTTTTACGTTGTCTGTCCAAAGACCCTGGGTGTCAATGCACGAATGGCAGTGAGTCGCAAAAATATTGATTGAATTGACGCCGTTTTCCTTTGCAAAGTCGGAAAGCGACGCTCTGATTTCCCTGATGTCGGTGTTCGTCATTCCGATGCAGTCAATCGTTGCAAAAACGGAGGTTCCCCTTCCGCTTGAATCCGAAAGAGCAATCGTTCTGACCTTCATGTCGTCATAAACGTCCTTAACCTTGTTTGAAAAGCCGTTTTTTGCGTCAATGAAACCGCCGAGATAAAGATTATATTCATCGCGGTTTTCCGGAACAAGGCTTTGAGTGTCATAGCCGAGCGCCCAACGAGCGCCTTTTGCCGGCTCTTTGAGAAGCGTTTTTGTTCCCGGATAAAAATCGGTGAGTTCAAAATCTTTTTCGGCCGTGACCGCATTTTTATCCGAAAGCGAGTTGTTGATTGCGCCCGTGAGCGTTTCCATGACAAAGCCGATTGTTTTCGTCAGCACATCCTGAAAAAACGTCTTGACCTTTTCTCCGCCGTCAGCTGCGAAGGCCGGCGTTGCCGTGAGCGAAAAAAGCATCGTCAAAACAAGCGCGAATGAAATGATTCTCTTTTTCTTCATTTTTAATTTCTCCCTTGTAAGTCCGAAATTTCTTAAATGCTTGCATTCTATGCGAGTGATGTGCTTAACAGGAATAAAAACGCGGTCAAGCGCATTCGGACGGCGCAACGCTTGCAAAATTTAAGTTTTCAAATCATCGGACTTAAAATCTTTTTTAATTATCCCACAAAGGCGGCATTTGTTGTTTACCGTAAAGAAATATGCTCATATTTGAAAATTTTTAACATTTTTTGAATCGGATCTTTTTTTGTTTCGGTTGTGGGGTATCGGGGTCTTGATTGACTTTTACGATGAGTTTTTTACATAATCAAAAAAATATCCGCCGTGCATCTCTGCCCGGCGGACGGATTTTTTGATTATTTGCTTTCGGCCTCTTCGGTTTTCTTAACCGGCTGTTCCCAAAGCTTTTTTGATTCCGGCTTGAGTTTTCCGAAGAAGAACTCTTTTCTTTCCGGAGTGTTGATGACGATTACGGGCTTGACCTGGTTGAGGACGCGACCCTGAGACTGAAGCATCTCTTTGTATGCGTCATAGCTGTGATCTTCAAGCTGAAGAAGAAGCGGCTCGGAAAGCATTCCCCAACGGCGATACTTTTCATATTTTTCGTTGCTCTCACGGAAGAGTTCGTCGATATCGTTTTCAAGCTCCGCGCGCTTTGTTTCCGGAAGATCGCCTTCGCAGTCAACGAGCATTACATAACGCGGAACGGTCGGAACGGAGTCGGCATAGAAGCTGTGACCTCTGAATTTGAGGTTATACTTATCCATAAGCTTTTCGGCAACGTAGTCAAGCATCTGGGTTGTTGTCTTCTCGTTTGCAAGGTTAAGTCCCATGTTGGTTCTGTAAAGAAACTCAACTCTCGGCGAGTTGTTATACATTCCGGTGACGTGAACAACGTCAAGAATTCTGTAACGGTAAAGTCCGGAGAAGTTCGTGATTATGATTTCATAATCTTTTCCGATTTCAAGCTGATCAAGGGTGAGCGGTCTCGTTCCCTCTTCTGCGTCAACGGGAAGGAATTCATAAAACAGCGAACGGGGAAGAAGAACATAGTCCGTTGCGTTGAGTTCAACCGGCATTGCCATGTAGCCTTCGGAAGCGGCATATCCCATGTTGTGAAGCGGAAGGTCGCCGACATATCTTCTGAGTTTTTCAACATAAACGGCAAGGGTCGAACCGATCATGCCGTAACCCCAAGCGAGATTCGGCCAAATGCGCTTTGCAATCGGAACTTCGGTTTCAAATCCTTTTTTGAATTCGGCTCTGAGTTCTGCGGCGCGTTCCGGATTCGGCTTCATGTGGCCGTATTTGTCACGAAGGCTCTTCGGGCATTTGACGGAGGGGTTGATTGTTCCCTTTTCAATGTCGTCGCAAATCATTTCCCAGTTTTCTTCCATATACTCAAACATGGTTGTGAGAAGGGTGATAACCATTGAGCCGAGATAGGTGACCTTTTTGTTGGTCAGGCAAAAACGAAGCTGGAAATACGGAATGTCGGTGTTTTCCTCGTCTTCGGGATAAAGAACGTCCTTCGGAGTTGTTGTGAAGAACTTAAGAATCGGAGTGAGATATGTGAAGGGAATCTGGCCGGCGCCGTTGCAACGCATTCCGTTGGGAAGCGGATGGCCGTTGAGCGAAAGGAGGAGCGGTCCCATCTGGGAAGGAAGCTTTTTCGCAATTTCCTGTTCTTTGAACCATCTGTTTGCACAAGCCGGAGTTGCGGCAAAGCCCATGCACTGCATATTCCAAAGATCCCTTGCGGTTTTCGGCTGAAGCTTCGGCTTTCCGACGGAACCCGACGACGAGCAGTAACGGATAACTTTGCTTGAGGTAATGATTCCGGACTCGTTCTTTTCAACCATTCGGTCAATCATCGGAGCGTAATCTTCAAACGTTGCAAGGGGAACCTTGTCCTGAAAATCCTTAACCGAATGAATTGAAGCAAAATCATATTTTTTGCCGTATTCGCAATCCTTGTTTTTCTCAATGATTTTTTTGAGCGTTTCCTCCTGGGTTTCGGCGGCAACGGACGTGAAATGTTCAAAGCCTTTGAAAACCATATCACCGAGCCAAACGCCGATGTCTGAAAAAGCCATAAGTATAATAACCTCCCTGAATTTTTTGAAAAAGCGGAAAACTTTTCCGCAGAGAAACTACCCACCAAACCGGTAGAAATTTTACCTGTCTACTATATCATATACAAGCTTGATTTTCAAGACGGTTCGGAAAAAAAGTTTAACATTTTGTGAACACGTTCCGACTCTGTGTCGGTTTTAAAACAAAAAATTTCTCGTCGAACCGCCGAAAGTTTTCTTCTTCAATGTAAACTATTGACAAAAAAATTCTCCGAGTGTACACTTGTTTTGTCAGAAATTATGACAAAGGAGAGAAAATCATGAGAAGAATCATTACCGTAATTTTTTCGCTTTTTTCGGTAATCGCCGCAATTTTCGGACTGAAATGGGCAACACCGTATAACCCGGCGGACTATGAAACCGAAACAATGGCAAACAATGTCATCGTCGGCGAAATGAGGGTTGAACTTTTGAGCGATACCCTCGTCAGAATTGAGCAAAAAGGCGCAAGAGGTTTTGAAAACCGCCCGTCCTTCACCGTTCAAAAACGTGACGGTTGGAAAAAAATCGACTTCACTCAAAAAACCGAAAACGAAAAGGTGTATATTCAAACAAAAGAATACACCGTCTGCCTTCCGGAAAACGCAACATCGGCAGAGGGTGCTTTCATCACGGACAAAAACGGAAAAACGCTTTGGCAGTTTGAAACCGACACCGACGCAAGCATCTATCTCCCCTCGCCGTCGGACGAGCTTTCCTGTTGGTTCTTTAACGATTCGCCGCGCGTTATTCCGTCCGAAGACAAGTACACCGTAAGCAAACTTTGGCACAACCTCAACGGTTGGGATCTTACGAATAAGGCACAGGATATCTTTGTCTTTATGCCGCAGGGAAGCTATGAGCGGTTTACTTCCGACTTTGTCGACCTCACCGGAAGGAGCGAACTTATCACGCTCAACCTTCTCGGCTATTGGGATTCAAGATATTATGAATACACCGAAGAAACCGCAATGAAACAGCTTGAAGATTACGAAAGCCGCGGTTATCCGCTTGACGTGCTTGTAATCGACACCGACTGGCGCACCTCCGTCGGCGGAACGGGTTACACAATCAACGTCAAAAACTTTCCGAATATGAGAAGGCTTCTTTCAAATATCCATGAAAAAGGCGTTTCGGTTGTTTTCAACGACCACCCCGAACCCACTTTCGGAACGAACAGTCTCCTTGACAAAACCGAAGTAACTTTCAGAAACTTCAACCTCAAGCGTATACTCAATAAGGGTCTTGACTATTGGTGGTACGACAGAAACTGGTGGACGAGCCTTAAACCGATTGACGACGACCTTTCGATTTTCACTTCGGGTATGTATGCCTATCAGTCAATCACGGAGGACTATTATAACAAAGCCGCAAAGAGAGGCGAAAGCGCAAGACGTCCGCTCATTATGGCAAACGTTGACGGAATTGACAACGGCGTTCTCAACTATCCGGCCGAACTTGCGGCTCACCGCTACACGCTTCAATGGACGGGCGACATCGGCGCATCGGGTGACAGCCTTGAACAGGAAATCTATAACATGATTTTCGGCGGAAGCGAAATGGGACTTCCGTATATGAGCTCCGACCTCGGCGGCCACACAAGCGAAGTTACAAACGATATGTACGTCCGTTGGATTCAGTACGGAGCACTTTCGCCGATTTGCCGCGTTCACTGCACGAAGCCTTATTCAAGAATGCCTTGGCTCTTCGGCGAAACGGCGGAAAAAGTCACTCACGAATACGTCAACCTTCGTTACCGCCTTCTTCCGATTTACTATTCGCTTGCAAGAGAAAATTACGAAACCGGACTTCCGCTTATCCGCCGCGTTGACGTGAAGTATCCGCAATACGCCGAAGCGGACAGGAACGACGAATACCTTCTTTCGGACAACATTCTTGTTGCACCGATTGCACAGAGTTTTCCGAAAACCGATGATTACACATTCACAAGCGACGGAAAAGAAGGGCTCAAAGGCGAATACTTCTCAAACGACAAACTTGAGGGCAAACCGGACTTTGTAAAGTATGACAAAAAAATTGACTTCGACTGGGATCTCGGCGCTCCGTCGGGACTCGGCGTTTCCGATTATTTCAGCGTTCGCTGGACGGGCAAACTTACCGTCGGTGAAAAGCCACTTTATTTCACGGCATATGCCGACGACGGAATCAGAATGTGGATTGACGGAGAGCTTGTTGTTGACGGCTGGAACACATACAACACCTATTTCAAGACCGATTTCATCAAAGCAAATTCAGTTCACGACATCAAAATCGAATACTGCGAAGGAAACGAACACGCCCACGTTTATATCAACGCTTTCAGCGAAGGCGAAGTTACGCGCGACGTTTTTCTTCCGGACGGAAGATGGATCGACCTTTGGACGGGCGAAAGCTATGTAGGCCCGACAACGATCAAAGTTTCGCATAATCTTGAAACTTCACCCGTCTTTGTCCGCGCAGGTTCGGTGCTTACCCTTGCCGACAACATGAAGAACACAAGCGAAAAAGACTGGAGCCATCTCACTCTTGAAGTTTTCCCGTCCTCGGATTACGGTGCAAAAGCAACCCTTTATGAAGACGACATAACCACAGTTGCATATAAAAACGGGGAATACAGAAAAACCGACATCACCCTTTCCGGCGGAAAAACGCAGGAACTTGTTATCGAGCCGGCAAAGGGAGAGTTTTCCGGTCCGCGCGCCTTCGGCGAAAGAACCTATACCGTTCGCGTTCACCAAAGAGACGATTGGGGAAAACTCGAATCCGTTACGCTCGACGGAAAGAACGTTGACTTTGAACTTATCAAAAAAGACAAAGACGCAGACATTCTTTCAATAATCGGCGGCGCAAGAGACGCAGACGTTTATGAAATCGAATTTAAGGCTTCTGTTTCGGAAAAGAGCGTTCTTGCCCTCAATTTCGCTTCGGCAAAAGACGACGGACGAAACGAAAGCTACGACAGCAGTCATGCCGACATTTCGCTCACCGTCAACAAGTTGAGCAAGGACACCGCCGACTTCAAGATTCCCGAAACGTCAAAAGACTTTATCCTTTACGGCCTCAACTGGGAATTTGAAACCGCAAAGAAGAACGGCAATTTTGTTTCCGACATCACCTGCAAGGGCAAAGAGGATCTTTTTGACGATAACTACCGCATCTCTTGGACGGACGAAAGCGGCGAAGAAAAGTCAACCACCTGCGGCGTTGTTTCCTATCATAACCTCACCACAACGCTCAAAGCGGACGGCGAAGGAAAGTTCAAACTTTATCTCGGCGGATACAAATCAATCGGAAAGTTGACCGTTCGTGACAGAAGCGGCGTTGTTAAAACCGCAACGTTCGGCAACACGGACAGCAACTATTACCGCGAAGTTATCATTGACGCAAACGGCGAAAGCGAACTCAAGGTGACATACTCGCTCCTTTCCGGAACGAACATCACCGCAGCCGCCTGCATTGCGGAATAAAAACGAAAAAGGCTGTTGCAGTCGGAATTTGACCGCAACAGCCTTTTATTAAACCGCCGATTAAACCGAGAGTGCAAATATTCCGAAAAGATTTGCGTCCCCGGGTCAACCGACGGTTTCTTATATTCAAATATTCAAATTTTTTTATTTTTTTAATTCGTAGGCTTCGGTAACAGCCGATTGAATCGCTTCGGAATTATCGGCAAAAACAACCGCCGAAGTCGAACCGAAAAACAACACCATTGAAAGCAACATTGCCGTCACACGGCGAAAACGCTTCATCCGTTCAAACCTCCTTAATTATTAAAATTTATAAAGAGTATACGCAGGTGAACATTAAATATAACTTAGAGCAGGTTAAAATCAAAAATTGTTTACAATTTTTAAGCTTAGATTTTTACACAGAAAAGAGGAAAAGAAAAACTCAAACGCTTTTTTTATTTTTATTTTCCTCTTTCCTTGCATTTGAAAAATCTTTATAGTATAATAACATGGTATATGTGTATCTTCGGCTTTAAAAACGCCGAACAAGCAAAATTACGTTTGGAGGAAAGAAAAAATGGCTGAAACCGAAAAGAGCAACAGCTTTATCCAAATGGAGCACGATATTCTCAAATTCTGGGAAGAAAACGACTGCTTCAACAAAAGAAAGGCGAAAAACGCCGGTCACGAACGCTTCAAATTCATTGACGGACCGATTACCGCCAACAACCCGATGGGTATTCACCATGCATGGGGCAGAACCCTCAAAGATACTTTCATCAGATATAAATATATGAACGGCTATGACTGCCGCTGCCAAAACGGATTTGACTCTCAGGGTCTTTGGGTTGAAGTTGAAGTTGAAAAGGAACTCGGCTTTAAAACAAAAAAAGACATCGAAAATTACGGCATGGACAAGTTCACCAAAAAGTGCGTTGACCGTGTTAAGCATTTTTCGGGAATCATTGCCGACCAGTCAAAGAGACTCGGTCAGTGGATGCAGTGGGACAACTCTTATTACACCAACACCGACCTCAACATTGAAGGCATTTGGCACTTCCTCAAAAAGTGCGACGACAACGGCTGGATTCAGCGCGAATACAAGCCGATGCCCTGGTGCCCGCGTTGCGGAACTTCGCTTTCCGAACACGAGATGACCGGTTCTTACAAAAACATTACCCACAATTCCGTTTTCTTCAAGCTTCCGATTAAGGAACTCGGCTCAAAAATCATCGTTTGGACAACCACTCCGTGGACCCTTTCTTCAAACGTTGCCCTCGCCGTCAATCCGGAAATCGACTATGTTGAAGTCAAGGTCAAGAGCGACGAGCAGACCGTTATTCTTGCAAAGAACGCAATCAAATATCTCGGCGACGACAAGGAAGAAGTTCTCCGCGCTTTCAAGGGCGAAGAACTCGTCGGCCTTCATTTTGAAACCTGCTTCCCCGAGCTTGAAGCTCAAAAGGACATCGACCACAAAATCGTTGCCTGGGAAGACGTTGACGCAGAAGAGGGAACGGGCGTTGTTCACATCGCTCCCGGCTGCGGTATCGAAGACAACGAGCTCGGAAAGAGAATCGGTCTTCCCGAAGTTATGCCCGTTGACGATATGGGTATCTTCCTTCCCGGCTTCGGCTTCATGAGCGGAAAGGACAGCGCAAAAATCGCTCCCGAAGTTTTTGAAGAACTTGAAAAGAGAAACAAGCTCTATAAAATTATGCCGATTGAGCACAGCTACCCTGTTTGCTGGCGCTGCAAGAGCGAAGTTATCTTCCGCCTTGTTCCGGCTTGGTACATCAGAACCGCAGAACTCAAACCGAGACTCATCAGAAACGCAGAATCCGTTAAATGGGAACCCGAATCAAACGGAAAGAGAATGGTTGACTGGCTCAACAACATGGGCGACTGGAACATTTCAAGAAAGCGTTATTACGGTATGCCCCTTCCCTTCTATGCCTGCGAAAAATGCGGCCACGTTCACGTTGTCGGAAGCAAGAAGGAACTTCGCGAACTTGCCGTTGACCCGGCAAAGGTTGACGCCCTTCCCGAACTTCACCGCCCGTGGATTGACGAAATCGAAATCAAATGCCCGAAATGCGGCGAAAACGTAAAGCGCGTTTCGGAAATCGGCGACGTTTGGCTTGACGCGGGTATTGTCCCGTTCTCAACCACCGGCTACTTCACCGACAAGGAAGAATGGAAAAAGAACTATCCGGCAGACTGGATTGTTGAAATGCGCGAGCAGGTTCGCCTTTGGTTCTATTCAATGCTCTTCATGAGCACCGTTCTTGAGGACAAGGCTCCGTATAAGCGCGCACTTTGCCACAGCAGCGTTGTTGCCGAAGACGGTTCAAAGTTCTCAAAGACCGGCTTCATGATCCGCTTTGACGAAGCGGCAGAAAAAATCGGCGCAGACACCGTAAGATATATGTATGCCGGCGCACCCGTTTCAAACGACGTTCGCTTCGGCTTCAACCTCGGCGACGAAGCCAGAAGAAAGCTTCTCTCCTTCTGGAACACCTATACTTTCTTTGAAACTTACGCAAGAATCGACAAGCCGAACTTTGAAGGCTATACACCCGACAAGAGCGCAATGACCGTTACCGACCGCTGGCTTGTTACAAGAACAAACGAGTTCATCAGAAAAGCAACCGCTCAGATGGACGACTTCAAAGCATACAATGTCATCAAGGAATTTGAAGTTTTCGTTGACGACATCTCAAACTGGTACATCAGAACCAACCGCCGCCGTTTCTGGAAAACCGGCGACGAAAAGGACAAGACCCTTGCTTACTGGGTACTTTTCAACGCAATCAACACCTGCGTAAAAGTTATGGCTCCGATCATTCCGTTCATGACCGAGGAAATTTGGCAGAACCTTACCCGCCGCGTTCTTCCGTCAAGCGAACTTTCCGTTCACCTTTCCGATTGGCCGAAGGAAATTGAAGGCTTTGAAGACGACGGAATCCTTTCGCAGACAGCGGACGCAAGAGAAGTTATCGCCGTTGCAATGAGACTTCGCAACGAGCATCAGATCAAGGTTCGTCAGCCGCTTTCAACTCTTTATATCTCCTGCGACGACGAAGAAGCCGCAAAGATCAAGACCTTTGAAAAGAACATTCTTGACGAACTCAACATCAAAAAGCTTGTTCATGTTTCGGACAACTCCGTTCTTGAAGACAGCTTCCTTGCCGTCAACTTCCGTGCCGCAGGCGCAGTTCTCAAGCAGAACGTTAACAAGATGAAGCAGGCTCTTGAAGCTGCTTCGGACGAAGAAATGGCAGAATACACAGAAAAGGCAAAGAACGGCGAAAAAGTTCTTGTCAAGGGCTTTGACGAAGCATACGATCCCTCAATCTTCACCGTTATGACAAAGACGAAGAAGGGCATCGTTTCCGCGGAATGCCAGAACAAGACCGTTGTTGCGCTTGACGTAACTCTCACCGAAGACCTCGTCAAAGAAGGTGCAGTCAGAGACGTTGTCCGTCAGTGTCAGCTTCTTCGTAAAGAGGCCGGCTATGAAGTTGAACAGAGAGTTGTTCTCTCGATTGCTTCGGACAGTGAGTTTGTTATGAACGCGCTCAAAGAAAACGCCGACCACATGAAGAGCGAACTTCTTGCCGACGATATTCTCTTCGGCTCATCAATCGAAAGCGACCTTGAAAAGACCTTTGACGTCGGTGAAGACAAAGTTACCGCCGCAGTCAAAAAGGCGTAAGAAAAAAACAAAACAGCGGCTTTGCCGAAACAAGGCCGCTGTTAGATTCACAGAAAGGAATCTGCAACTATGGCACAGCAGAAAAAAATGGTTGAGGAAATCACCTCAATGGAAGAAGACTTTGCCAAGTGGTATACCGATATCGTCAAAAAGGCAGAGCTAATTGAATATACAAGCGTAAAGGGCTGTATGGTTATCCGCCCTTACGGCTATGCAATTTGGGAAAACATTCAGCGTATTCTTGACGGAATGTTCAAAGATACAGGCCACGAAAACGTAAATATGCCGATGTTCATTCCCGAAAGCCTCCTTCAAAAGGAAAAAGACCACGTTGAAGGTTTTGCGCCCGAAGTTGCGTGGGTAACCCACGGCGGAAGCGAAAAGCTTGAAGAAAGACTTTGCGTTCGCCCCACTTCGGAAACGCTCTTCTGCGAGCATTACGCAAACATCGTTCATTCCTACCGCGACCTTCCGAAGCTTTATAACCAGTGGGTAAGCGTTGTTCGCTGGGAAAAAACCACCCGACCGTTCCTTCGCAGCCGTGAATTCCTTTGGCAGGAAGGCCACACAATCCACGCAACGGCAGAGGAAGCGATTGAAGAAACCGAAAGAATGCTCAACGTCTATGCCGACTTCTGCGAAAAGTACCTTGCAATCCCCGTTGTCAAGGGCAAAAAGACCGAAAGCGACAAGTTCGCCGGTGCGGTTTCAACCTATGCGATTGAAGCGCTCATGCACGACGGAAAAGCTCTTCAGGCCGGAACATCGCACTACTTCGGCGACGGCTTTGCAAAAGCATTCGGCATTCAGTATCAGAGCCGCGAAAACAAGCTTGAGTATCCGCATCAGACCTCCTGGGGCATGACAACAAGAATGATCGGCGCAATCATCATGACTCACGGCGACAACAACGGACTTGTTCTTCCCCCGGCTGTTGCTCCGATTCAGGCAGTAATCATTCCCGTTGCACAGCACAAGGCAGGCGTGCTTGAAAAAGCACGCGAGCTCCAAGAAAGACTCAAAGCTTCGCACATCAGAGTCAAGCTTGACGACAGCGACAACAGCCCCGGCTGGAAGTATTCCGAATACGAGATGAAGGGTGTTCCCGTCCGCATCGAAATCGGACCGCGCGACATTGAAAACAACCAGTGCGTTCTTGTTTCGCGCCACAACAGAGAAAAGACCGTTGTTTCGCTTGACGAGCTTGAACACGCAGTCGGCGAAAAGCTCAAAGAAGTTCATGACGCTCTTTATAAATCCGCGCTTGAAAACCGCGAAAGAAGAACATATGCCTGCACTTCGCTTGAAGAGATTACAAAAACTCTTGAAGAAAAGGGCGACGGTTTCGTCAAAGCAATGTGGTGCGGCGACGAAGCGTGCGAGGATAAAGTCAAGGAAGTTACCGGCGTCGGTTCGCGCTGCATTCCCCTTGAGCAGGAACATCTTGCCGACACCTGCGTTTGCTGCGGAAAACCGGCAAAGTACATGGTTTACTGGGGCAAGGCTTATTAATAATTACAACAAAAATGCCGCAACGAAAAATGTTGCGGCATTTTTTTCGGCTAAGCGAAGGCAAAAAAATCCGCCCTTTCGGACGGATTTTTTCTTTATGCTTCTTTACTGAGAGAAAGTTTCAATTGACGATTAACCCTCAATGTAAGCATACTGGAAGTACCAGTAGCCGTACGGGCTGTGCCAGGTTCCCTTGAGTGAGGAACTCTGGAGCCAGAAGTCGTTGTAATATGCAACGGGGATGCAAGCATAGTCTTCCATCATTGCCTTTTCAGCTTCGTGGAGAGCTGCGAAGTGAGCCTTGGAATCCGCAACCTTTGAGTCGTTGATAGCCTTGTCAAACGCTTCGCTCTTATACTTACCGTCGTTGTTGCCGTTTGAAGAATAGAAGATCTCAAGCATGTTCGAAGCATCGTTATAGTCCATTACCCAGCCGTTACGAGCCATTTCGTAATCGCCTGCACGACGCTGCGGAGTGAATGATGACCAGTCAACCTTGTCGATCTTCATGGTGATGCCGAGCTTCTTATAAGCCTGCTGGAGGTATTCGGCAACAGCAACATGGTAACCTGAATCGTTGGTTGAGTAAGTGATGGTCGGGAAGCCTTTTCCGTCCGGATAGCCGGCTTCTGCAAGAGCTTTCTTTGCTTCGGCAAGGTTAGCTTCGTAATCCTTGCTGATGTAGGTTTCGCCGTTATTGTCGGCAACAGCATTGTCAAAGAACATACCTTCGTTGTCAACAACGCCCGGACCCATGAAGTTATAAGCCGGTGAGTATGTGCCCTGCATGATGGTGTTTGCAATGTAATCACGGTCGATTGCAAGGTTGAGAGCCTTACGAACGTTAACGTCGTTGAACGGCTCTTTGTTGAGGTTCATGTTGAGGTAGTATGTTCCGAGAATGGTGTCAACATAGAAATCGCCGCCGTCCTCAGCCTTTTTGAGACCGGGGATTTCTTCGGTCGGAACGTCCTTGATCATCTGAGCCTGACCGCTGGTGTAAGCAGCATATGATGCGCTTGCGTCTTCAAGAAGAAGGAAGTTGAGGTGTTCGGTAACGATCTTTGAGGAATCCCAACCGCCGACATAGTTTTCGTTCTTCTTGCAAACGATTCTTTCGCCCGGAGTCCACTTTTCAATGGTGTAAGGACCGTTGCAGATATAGGTTTCCGGCTTGGTTGCCCAAGCGTCACCGTTAGCTTCAACGGTAGCCTTCTGAACGGGGCTCATGGTTCCGAAAGCAACGATCTTGTCAAAGTATGAGCACGGATAGGAAAGCTTAACGGTAAGGGTCTTTCCGTCTTCGCTTGCTTTAACATTGAGCTTTTCGGGATCCGGTGTGGTTGTCTGCTTACCCTTCTTGTCCGGGTTGCCGATTGCGTCCTGATAACCGTCGATCATTCCGATTACGGTTTCAGCGTACGGAGCGGCAAGCTTTACGTCTGCAAGACGCTTGAAGGTGTACTCGAAGTCCTTTGCGTTGAGCTCAGAACCGTCTGACCATTTAAGACCGTCACGCATTGTGAAAGTCCAGGTGAGACCGTCGTCGCTGACTTCATACTTTTCTGCCTGACCGGGCTGAACCTTATTATCCTGGTCGATGATAAGGAGGGTCTCAAAAAGTGTGATGAGCATGTTACCGCCGTCAACAGCACTGTTAAGAGCCGGGTCAAGTGTTTCCGGGTTCGGACCGATCTGAACGGTTACTTCCGAACCGCTTGCTTTGTCCTTGTTGCAGCCGGAAAGGCAGGCAACGCAAGAAAAAACAAGCACGATTGCCAGAACGATTGAAATAATTCTTCTGGTTTTCATAAATGCATCTCCTTTGTAATTTTTTTGACTTTCGTCATATTGATTTATACCCATTGCGCCGTAAGAAGCAAAAAGCGCAATAAATACCGTGGTGAATTATTTTTGAACCTTGTCAAGGTGATGGCAGGCGGCATAGTGACCCGGAGCGACCTCTTTGAACACCGGGCATTCCTTTGCACAAAGTTCGTCCGCATACGGGCAGCGCGTTCTGAAACGGCAGCCGCTGGGCGGATTGAGCGGGCTCGGAACGTCGCCCTGAAGCGGAATACGTTTTGAAGCGCGGGCCGTTTTCGGGTCCGCTTCCGGAATTGCGGAAATTAGGCTTATTGTATACGGATGAACGCTGTTTGAAATGAGTTCAAAACTGTCCGCAAGCTCAACGAGCTTTCCGAGATACATAACTCCGATTCGGTTTGAAATATGGCGAACAACGCTGAGGTCGTGCGCGATGAAAAGATAGGTCAAACCCAATTCCTTCTGCAAGTCTTCAAACATGTTGACAACCTGCGCCTGAATCGAAACGTCCAAAGCGGAAACCGGTTCGTCGCAGACGATGAATTCCGGGTTGACGGCAAGCGCTCTTGCAATGCCGACGCGCTGACGCTGACCGCCGGAAAATTCGTGCGGATAGCGGTTTGCGTGTTCACTGTTGAGTCCGACGGTTTCAAGAAGAGAAATGATTCTGTCACGTCTTTCCTGCTTGCTTGAAGCAAGTTTGTGAATGTCAATTGCTTCGCCGATAATGTCGCCGATTGTCATTCTCGGGTCAAGGCTCGCATAAGGATCCTGAAAAACCATCTGCATTTTGCGGCGGTACGGGAGCATATCGACGGCAACCTTGTTCTTTTTGTCAAAAATCACGTTTCCGTCATAGACAATTTTTCCGTCCGTCGGTTCGTAAAGGCGAAGAAGAGTACGGCCCACGGTTGTTTTTCCGCAGCCGGATTCGCCGACAAGACCGAGGGTTTCGCCTTTGTTAATGAAAAACGAAACGTCGTCAACGGCCTGAACAACCTTTTTGTTTTTTCCTCTTCCGCCTGCGGGGAAGTACTGTTGAAGATGTTCAACTTCAAGAAGCTTTTTCGGCTTTGTTTCGCTCATCTTTTATTCCTCCCCTTTCTCAAACTGTTCCTTTTGAAGCAGCCAGCAATGGCTGTAATGGGTGTCCGAAAGTTCCGTCTTCGGCGGCATCTCGTTAAGGCAGATCTTCATGCAATTTGCACATCTCGGCGCAAACGGGCAACCCTTCGGCGGATTGAGAAGGTCAACAGGCTGACCTTCAATCGGAACGAGTCTTTCAATCGTTTCGGCGTTAAGTTTCGGAATCGACTTGATAAGACCCTTTGTGTATTCGTGTTTCGGATTATAGAAAATTTCGTCCGCGGTTCCGTATTCGACAATGTGACCGGCATACATTACGGCAATTTTTTCGCACATGCTCGCAACGACGCCGAGGTCGTGCGTAATCATGATGATGCTCATTCCGAGCTTTTTGCGAAGATCCTGCATAAGGTCAAGAATCTGCGCCTGAATCGTAACGTCGAGTGCGGTTGTCGGCTCGTCCGCAATGAGAAGTTTCGGCTCGCACGCAAGAGCAATCGCAATCATTACGCGCTGTCTCATTCCGCCGGAAAGTTCGTGCGGATACTGCTTGAGACGCTTTTCGGGCTCGTTGATTCCGACGAGTTCAAGAAGTTCCTTTGCTCTTTCGTGAGCTTCGGCCTTCGTTTTTTCGGTGTGGAGAAGAATAACTTCCGTAATCTGGTTTCCGATGGTATAAACCGGGTTGAGGCTCGTCATCGGGTCCTGGAAGATGATTGAAACTTCGTTTCCGCGGATTGCTCTCATCTCTTTTTCGGTCATTTTTTCAATTTCGTGGCCGTTGAAACGGATCGTTCCGCCGATGAGCTTTCCGGGATATGCGGTGAGTCCCATAATCGAATAAGCGGTTACCGACTTTCCGGAGCCGGATTCTCCGACGATTCCGAGAACTTCGCCCTCATCCATTGAGAACGAAACGCCGTTCAGCGCTTTAACCTCTCCGGCCGGTGTGAAAAACGAAAGTCTTTCGTCCTTGATTTCCAAAAGTTTTTCAGCCAAGATTTCGTCCTCCTTCGTCAGTTTTTAAGTTTCGGGTCAAATGCGTCGCGCAGTCCGTCGCCGAACAGGTTGAACGCAAGAATGACAACACTGATGAGTATTGCGGGCATGAAAAGAAGGTGCGGATAGGTGTTCATACCTTTAACCGCGTCGGTTGCAAGAGAACCGAGCGACGGCATCGGAGCGGCAACACCGAGACCGAGGAATGAAAGATAGCTTTCGGTAAAGATTGCCGACGGAATCTGAAGAGTCGTTGTTACGATGAGAGTTCCGATGCAGTTCGTGAGAAGGTGCTTTCTGATGATTCTTGAGCCTTTTGCACCGAGCGCGCGGGCCGCGGTAACGTATTCCGACTCTTTGAGAACGAGAACCTGAGAACGGGTGATTCGCGCCATGCCGACCCAATAAAGAAGAATGAAAACGATGAAAATCGCAATCATATTCGGACCGACGGTTTGCATCCACGCAAACCCGGCGTGAGTCGAAAGTTCTTCAAGCTTCGGCCGCAGAGCCATCGAAAGAATGATTATCAAAAGAATGTCGGGGATTGTGTAAAGAATATCGGTAAAGCGCATCATGATGTTGTCAACCCAGCCGCCCGCAAAACCTGCGATTGCGCCGAAGGTTGAACCGACAAGAAGAACGAGCGCCGCGCAGACAAGTCCGACGGTAAGGCTGATTCTTGTTCCCATCATGAGACGGACGGCAAAGTCACGGCCGAGTTTGTCCGTTCCGCAAATATGCGGAAAAACTTTTTCGCCCTTGTCAATGAGAAGCTGTTCCGCCGTTCCGTATTCAAACGGAGAAAGGTTTTCGCTTCCCTGAATCTGCTGTTCATAGCTGTAAGGCCAAAACTGCGGAAGAATATAGGCAAAAACAATGATAATCAAAATGAAAATAAGACTTACCATTGCAATTTTGTTTTTTCTCAGGCGGCGAAGGCCGTCTTTCCAGAAATTTACGCTTTCGCGCATTACGACGAGGCTTTCTTTTTCGTCCGATGACGCAGGGAGAAAGTCGTCCGCTTTAAGATGAAGACTCGGAAATTTATTTTTCATTTTTACTTTCTCACCGCTCCTTATTTAAGTTTGATTCTCGGGTCAATGATCTTATAAAGGATATCGACAATAACGTTTGCGACAATGATGAGCGTTGCAAGAACGATCGTCGTTCCCATGATAAGAGTGTAGTCACGCTGGTTGATTGCCGAAACGAAGTCGCGTCCGAGGCCGGGAATCGTGAAGATTTTTTCAACGATGAACGAACCGGTCATGAGGCTCGCAAGCATCGGGCCGACATAGGTGACAACCGGCAAAATTGCGTTTCTCAAAGCGTGTTTGAAAAGAACTTTGAAGTTTGAAAGACCCTTTGCCTTCGCCGTTCTGATATAGTCCTGACCCATAACGTCAAGAAGGCTCGAACGCATAAGGCGGGTGATATAAGCGGTCGGATAAATCGAAAGCGCGGTAACCGGCATAATGTATGACGACATCGTGTT